>JBFJNB010000354.1:0-3717 GCA_041633655.1 Lysobacterales bacterium
ATCGCGCACGCGGGCGGTGCGGTCGGCGGCAAGACCTACACCAACTCGCTGGAGGCGCTGGACTCGAATTACGCGGCCGGGTTCCGGTTCTTCGAGATCGACTTCTCCTGGACCCGCGACGGGGCGCTGGTCGCGCTGCACGACTGGGACGAGAACTTCGAGCGGCTGTTCGGGCCCGGCTTCGAGGCGCCGCTTGCCGAGGCGGAATTCAGGCGCGCGGTCGCCGCCGGCGTACCGGGGCTGCGCGTGCCGGTGCTGGACGAACTGCTGGAGTGGCTGGATCGGCACACCGATGCGCTGCTGGTCACCGACGTCAAGGACCGCAACGTCGAGGCCCTGGAGCTGATCGCCAGACGGCGCCCGGACCTGCGCGCGCGCATCCTCCCGCAGATCTACCGACCCGCTGAGTACCAACCGGTCCGCGAACTGGGCTATGAGTCGATCATCTGGACGCTTTACCGCCATCCGGTCGGCGATTTCACGGTCGTTCGGCAGCTCGACCGGATGGCGCTGTTCGCGGTCGCGATGCCGATCAGCCGAGCGCGCCAGGGCCGCCTCCCGCCCCATCTCGCCCGCGTCGGCGTTCCGGTGCTGGTGCACACGGTCAACAACCCGAACGGCGTGCGCGACCTCAAGCGCCTGGGCGTGACCGAGGTCTACACCGATTTCCTCCCGCCGTGCGAGCCGCCGGCACCGGCGTGTGCGCCGCGATGACTCGAGCCGTCGTACTGCTGGGCCTGTGCTGGGCGCTGGTGGCCTACGCCCAGCAGGATGCCGGTTTCGGGACCCGGCTCGCGGCCGCGGCGTTGGAACGTACCGCCCACCAGGTGCGCTACGACGGCAGCTACCGCCGCATCCCGTATCCCAGCGGCGACGTCCCCGACGACGTCGGCGTCTGCACCGACCTGATCATCCGCGCGTACCGGACGCTCGGGGTGGACCTGCAGCGACAGGTGCACGAGGACATGTCGGTCCGTTTCGACGCGTATCCCCCATCCTGGGGCCTGACCCGCCCCGATCCGAACATCGACCACCGGCGGGTGCCGAACCTGGCGAGGTTCTTCCGCCGCCACGGGCAGGCCCTGGCGGTCACCGCCGACGGCGACGACTACGCTCCCGGCGATCTCGTGACCTGGCTCCTGGACGGACGGCTGCCGCACATCGGCATCGTCAGCGACCGGCGCTCGGCCGACGGCGAGCGGCCGCTGATCGTGCACAACATCGGGCGCGGTCCGGAGCTTCAGGACATGCTGTTCGACTACCCGATCACCGGGCACTACCGCTACCGGCCTGATTTCGGCTCGAGGTAGCGGGACCAGTCGTGTGAGGAATCGCCGAACACCAGGAAGTCCGGGTTGAGCAGGGAGTCCTTAGCGTTGTAGCGCAGCCGGTCCAGCGCGGTGTCGGTGACCCGGCCACCGGCCTGCTCGACCACGCACTGGGCCGCCGCGGTATCCCACTCGGACGTGGGTCCCAGGCGCACGTACAGGTCGGCACGGCCCTCGGCGACCAGGCAGAACTTCAGCGAGCTGCCCATGCTGATCAGGGTGTGCGGCCCGAGTCGTTCGAGATACGCGCCGAGACGCTCTCCCGGGTGCGAGCGGCTGCCGGCCACGGTCGGCGGGCCGTCGGCCAGCGGGCGGCAATGGATCGGGGTGCGGCCGGCCGCGTCGATCCGCCACGCGCCCTGGCCCTCTGCGGCGGCGAAGCTCTGCCCGCCGACCGGCACGTGCACGATCCCGAGGCACGGCCAGCCGTCGCGGATCAGCGCGACGTTGACGGTAAACTCGCCGTTGCGCTTGACGAACTCCTTGGTCCCGTCCAGCGGGTCGACCAGCCAGTACTGGTGCCAGCGCGAGCGGGTCGCGAACGGAACGCTGCGGGACTCCTCCGACAGCACCGGCAGCTCGGGCGTGAGCGCGCGCAGGCCGGAGACCAGGGTTCGATGGGACGCCATGTCCGCCGCGGTCAGCGGGCTTGCGTCATCCTTGGCCTCGACGTCGAAGTCGGTGCCGTAGATCTCGAGGATGCGTTCACCGGCCGAGCGCCCCAGCGCCAGCACTGACTCGAGGTAATCGCTCTCGGTCACGAGGAGAGCGCGTCCAGGATCAAATCGTGCAGGCGGCCGTTGCTGGCGACGATCGATTTCGTCTCCAGATCGATCGGGGCGCCGTTCAGGTCGGTCACCCGGCCGCCGGCGGCGGTCACGATCACGCTGACCGCGGCAACGTCGAGCACATTGACCTCGGACTCGATTACCGCCTCGATCTTGCCCGCTGCCAGCAGGTGGTAATGGTAGAAATCCCCGTAGCCGCGAATCCGGTCGCAGCCCGCGACCAGCCGCCCGAGGCTGGTCCAGCCGGGACCCGCCGCGAGCGCGCGCACGTTGCCGATCGACAGGGTGGCACGATCCAGCGCCGCGATCGCCGACACCGCCAGCCGGTCGCCGTCGAGCCAGGCGCCCTCGCCGGCGATCGCCCAGGCGCGCTCGCCGGTGCCGAACACCGGCGCGTCGGATACGCCGACCACCAGCTCGTCGCCCTCGCGGACCGCGATCTGGGTCGACAAGAACGGGTAGCCGCGGATGAAGCTCTTGGTGCCGTCGATCGGGTCGATCAACCACATCACGTCGCTGGCGCCCTCGTCGCGGCCGGTTTCCTCGCCGTAAAAGCCGTGTCGCGGATGAGCCTCGCGCACGGCCTCGCGGATCGCCAGCTCGGCCTCCACGTCGGCCTTGGTCACCGGGCTCGAGTCGGCCTTCAGGTTCACCTCGAGTTTGCGCCCGTAGTAGCGCCGGACGATCTCGCCGGACGCGTCCGCGGCGCGCTGCGCGGTGCGCAGCCATTCCGCCCGGCTCATAGCGGCAGCATCGGGCCTTCGATCTGCAGGCGGACCCACCCGGCGGCGTCCGCCCGCCCGAGCAGCTCCAGTGCCTGGCGCAGCGCAACCGAGTCGGCGCTGCGCGCTCGAAGCCGAGCATCGATTCGATAATGATCCGCGGTCACGGTAACCACTCCGTTCAGTTCCAAAGGGCCGCCCGCATCGGCCAGCGACCCGAGCATAACCCCGGCCGACTCGGTGCGCCAATCGACCCGGAGGTCGCCCAGTTCGGAGGCCAGGCGCCCGCTCAGGCGGGCATCTTCCCAATGCGTGCGCCCTTCGAGCGCCAGCAGCCGGCCGTCGGCGCCGATCCCGACCCGATCGAACTCGAACCCGATGACCCCGGCCAGACCGAGGAACGGCTCGTTCAGAATCCGCTGCAGCCAGCCGGCCGGAAGGCGGCCATCCAGGCCGGTCAGTACGAGGCCTCCGCCGCGCGGGCGCGTGATGGTCGCGCGCGCTGCAAGCTCGGCCCCGTCGACGGCGACTTCGGCCTGAGGCGCCAGTCGCAGCACCGACGCGGGCGAGAGGGTCCAGCGCAGCCGCCCGAGCGCCAGTCCCCGGTACCAGGCTCGTTGCGCCGTACCCGCCCAGACGCTGCCCTCGATCGCGTCCAGGGCCAGCCCGGCGCCTGCGGTCAGGCGCGGCAGCGCGTGCCCGGCCGGCCACTGCGCAACCAGCGCCGCGGTTGCCGCCAGCACCAGCGCCAGCACGATCAACAGGATCCGCACGGTGCTGGCCCGGCTTACGGGACAGGACACTAGGGTTCCGCCAGCAGCAGCCGCACGTTGACCAGACCCGGGGTGCCGGCACCGTCCACGGTGCCGTCGATGACCG
>JBFJNB010000355.1:0-3714 GCA_041633655.1 Lysobacterales bacterium
ACCCCTCGAGAATTCGAATGTAGTTGGCGCGCCCGAACGCGCTCGGATCGGCGGCGTTCTTGAGGCTCATCGCGCCTTTCATCTGCGCCACCGAGGCGTATTCCCTGCGCTCCATCCAGGAGCGAAGCTCGCTCAGCAGCGTGCCCAGATGCCCGATGCCGTGCTTGAGCAGCGCCGAGGCCGACATCACCGCGTCGGCACCGGCGAGCAGGTATTTGACCACTTCGGCGCCGCCGTGCACGCCGGTGCTGGCCGCCAGCGAGAGGGGCACGCGCTGGTGCAGCGCGGCCAGCCACAGCAGGCTCAGGCGGATCTCCCCCGGGGTGGACAGATCGAGATTCGGCAGCACCTCCAGCTTGTCGAGGTCGAAATCGGGCTGGTAGAAGCGATTGAACAGCACCAGTCCGTCGGCGCCGGCGGCGGCCAGCCGGCGGGCCATGTGCCCGAACGAGCTGAAATAGGGATTGAGCTTGATCGCGACCGGAATCGACACCGCGCGTTTGACCGTTTCCAGGATTCGCAGATAACGCTGCTCGACCTCCTCGCCCGACAAGTGCCCGTCGGCCGGAATGAAATACACGTTCAGCTCCAGCGCCGCGGCGCCGGCCTGCTGCATCAGCCCGGGATACTCGCTCCAGCCCTCTTCGGTCTCGCAGTTCAGGCTCGCGATGATCGGAATGTCGGTCGCCTCGGCCGCGGCCCGCAGCGTGTCCAGGTAGCGCGCCGGTCCGGCGTGGTAGGCCTCGCGCACCGGAAAGTACCCGAGCGCCTCGGAGAAGCTCTCGCTGCCCTGATCCACCAGTATCTCGGCCGCCGCGCGCTCGGTGCGGAGCTGCTCCTCGAACAGCGAGTACATCACCACCGCGCTGGCGCCGGCGTCCTCCATCCGGCGCACGTTGGCCACCTGCTCGGACAGCGGCGAGGCCGAGACGATCAGCGGGTTTTTCAATTCCAGGCTGAGGTAGGTGGTGGTCAGATCGATGCTGGAGTCGCTCACGTCATCCTCCCGGTTCGGTTGCCGCGGTCTCCCCGCCGCCGGCCAGCTCCTCGTAGCGCGCCCAGCGCTCGTGGATCGCCGCCTCGGCGCTGCGCAAGAGCTCCCCAGCCTGCTTGGGGTTGGTCAGCTCCAGCATGCGATAGCGCAGCTCCTGGTAGGCGTAGTCGCGCAGGCGGACCGTGGGCCGGGGCGAGTCGAGCATGAACGGATTACGATCGACCGCCTTCAGCGCCGGGTTGTAGCGCAGCAGCGGCCAGTGGCCGGATTCGACCGCGAGCTTCTGCTGGCGCAAGCCCTGCGCCATGTTGATGCCGTGCGCAATGCAGTGGCTGTAGGCCAGGATCAGCGACGGCCCCGGGAAGCGCTCGGCCTCGCGGAAGGCCAGCAGCGTCTGCTGCGGATTGCCGCCGAGGGCGATCCTCGCGACGTACACGTTGCCGTAGGCGATCGCCTGCAGCGCCAGGTCCTTCTTGGCCAGCGGCTTGCCGGCGGCGGCGAACTTCGCCACCGCGCCCAGCGGGGTGGCCTTGGACATCTGCCCGCCGGTGTTGGAGTAGACCTCGGTGTCGAGCACCAGAATGTTGACGTCGCGGTTCATCGCGAGCACGTGATCCAGCCCGCCGTAGCCGATGTCGTAGGCCCAGCCGTCGCCGCCGACGATCCAGACGCTGCGCCGCACCAGGTGATCGGCCAGCGAGGCCAGCTCGGCGGCGTGCTCGGACTCGAGCCCGGCCAGGCGCTGCTTCAGTTCGGCCACCCGGACCCGCTGGGCCTCGATCTGACTGTCGGTGTCCTGGGGCGCGTCGAGCAGCGCGGCGACCGGTTCGTCGCCCAGCTCCGGGCGCAGCCGCCGGAGCAGCTCGCGCGCCTGCCCCAGGTGCTGGTCGGCGCTCAGGCGGAATCCGAACCCGAACTCTGCGTTGTCCTCGAACAGCGAGTTGGACCAGGCCGGACCGCGCCCGCGGCTGCTGGCCGACCACGGTGTGGTCGGCAGGTTGCCGCCGTAGATCGACGAGCAACCGGTCGCGTTGGCGATGACCGCGCGTTCGCCGAAAAGCTGCGACAGCAGTTGCAGGTATGGGGTCTCGCCGCAGCCGGCGCAGGCGCCGGAGAACGCGAACAGCGGGGGCAGGTACTGCACCCCGCGCACGGTGCTGGAGTCGACCCGCGCGCGGTCGACCTCGGGCAGGCCCTCGAAAAAGCCGATGTTGGCGCGTTCGTCGGCCAGCCGCGGCGCCTTGGCGGTGAGGTTGATCGCCTTGATCCGGGTCGCCTCCTTGGCCCGCGCCGGGCACGCGTCGACGCACAGGCCGCAGCCGGTGCAGTCCTCCAGGTAGACCTGCAGCGTGTAGCGCATGTCCGGGAACCCGCGGCCCGACAGCGGCGCGGATTGAAACCCGGCCGGGGCGTCGGCCAGCGCCTCCCGCGAGTAGAGTTTGGCGCGGATCACACCGTGCGGGCACACCAGCGCGCAGTTGCCGCACTGGATGCAGATGTCCGGCTCCCAGGCCGCGACTTCGTCGGCGATGCCGCGCTTCTCCCACGCGGCGGTCCCGCTCGGCCAGGAGCCGTCGACCGGCAGCGCGCTGACCGGCAGCTCGTCGCCACGCCCGGCGATCATCAGCGCGCTGATCCGGCGCACGAACTCGGGCGCGCCGGGGGCGACGGGTGGCCTTCGCTCGGCGGTCGCGGTCGCCCGCTTCGGCACCGCGACCGGGTGCAGGTTCTCGAGCGTGCGCTCGACCGCGGCGAAATTCTGCGCCACGACCGCCTCGCCCTTGGCGCCGTAGGTCTTGCGGATCGCATCCCGGATCTTTGCCAGCGCCTGGTCCTGCGGCAGCACCCCCGATAGCGCGAAGAAACAGACCTGCATCACCGTGTTGATGCGCCTTCCCAGGTCCGCCTCGCGCGCGACCCGATAGGCGTCGATGACGTGGAATTTCAACTGCTTGTCGATGATCGCGGCCTGCGCCTCGCGCGGCAGCCGGTCCCAGACCTCATCCGGAGGATGCGGGCTGTTGAGCAGCACGATCGCGCCGGGCGCGGCCGCTTCCAGCACGTCGAGGCGCTCGATGAAGTCGAACTGGTGGCAGGCGACGAAATCGGCCGCGGTGATCAGGTAGCTGGCCTCGATCGGGCGCGGCCCGAAGCGCAGGTGCGAGACCGTGCGCGAGCCCGATTTCTTCGAGTCGTATACGAAATAGGCCTGCGCATACCGATCCGGTTCGTCTCCGAGGATCTTGACGCTGTTCTTGTTCGCGCCCACGGTGCCGTCGGCGCCCAGGCCGTAGAAGATCGCCTGGGTCACGCCCGGCGCCGGCAGCTCGAGGCCCCGGTCGTAGTCCAGGCTGTGCCCGCCGACGTCGTCTTCGATCCCGACGGTGAAATGGTTTTTCGGCTGCGCGCTCGCGAGCTCGTCGAACACGCGGGCCGCCATTGCCGGGGTGAATTCCTTCGACGACAGGCCGTAGCGCCCGCCGATCACCCGCGGCGGGCGCCCGTCCGGGCGCTCACCCGCGGTCTCGGCCAGCGCGGCGACGACGTCCAGGTACAGCGGCTCGCCCGCCGCGCCCGGCTCCTTGGTGCGGTCCAGCACCGCGATGCGCTCGACCGTCGCCGGCAGCGCCCCGATCAGTGCGTCGCCGGGGAACGGGCGGTAGAGCCGGACGATGATCGCGCCCACGCGTGCGCCGTCGGCCACCAGCTCGTTGATCGTC
>JBFJNB010000356.1:0-3709 GCA_041633655.1 Lysobacterales bacterium
CCAGCCGGAGACCGCGCTGAACAGCGTGAACGCGGCCAGCGTCAGCGCCATCGCTATGGTCCAATGGCGCAGCGAGGTGCGCAGGAATCCGGCGGCCAGGCTGACGCCGGCCAGGCCGAGCAGCATCAGGAATACGGACATCGATCGTTCCTCGCGGCTTCCATACGCATAAGTATGGTAACTCGGCCCGGGCCTTGTCAATACGTGAGCGTATGGTTTAATGACGGGATGGACGCAGCGTGCATTTCCGCGTGAGCAAGGCCCTGGCGGAGCGGACCCGGCTGTCGGCCGACGACTGGGAAGTCGCCGCGCTGGAGGTGATCGCCGAGCAGGGCGTGACCGCGCTGGCGGTGGAACCGCTGGCCAAGCGCCTGGGGGTCACCAAGGGCAGTTTCTACTGGCATTTTTCCAGCCGCGAGGCGCTGATCCAGGCCACCCTCGAGCGCTGGGAGGAAAACGACCTGGCGACGTTCGAGCGCACCCTCAACCTGGTCAAGGAGCCGCGCGACAAGCTCCGCGCGCTGTTCCGCCGCACCCGCGAGGAGGTCCACTCGCACGTGATCTTCTGCGCGCTGTTCAAGGCGGCGGACCATCCGCTGGTCGGGCCGCTGATGCAGCGGGTGTCGGAACGCCGCATCGCGTTCCTGAAGGACGGTTTCGAGCGCCTCGGGATGAGCCCGCGCGACGCCCTCAACCGGGCGCGTCTGACCTACCTCTCTTACGTCGGGTTCTTGCAGTACTACCAGCAGTTCAAGAGCGCCCGGATGAGCATCGAGGAGCTGGATGCCTACGTCGAGCACGTGATCGAAAGTCTGATTCCGTAGGGGTGTTTTTCCCGGGCGGTTGCCCTTAGGATGGGCGTCCCCCCTTTCAGAAGACAAGGCATATGGGAACCAGCAACGAGGCGTTGGCGCGATGGGTCGAGGAGGTGCAGGCGCGCACTCAACCCGATGACGTTATCTGGTGCGATGGTTCCGAACGGGAATATCAGGCGCTGGTAAAGGAAATGCTGGCAAGCGGCGTGCTGAAGCCCCTGAATCAGGAGACCCACCCGAACTGCTATCTGCACCTGTCCGACCCGAAGGACGTGGCCCGGGTCGAGCATCTGACCTTCATCTGCACCACCGACCGCGACGACGCCGGGCCCAACAACCACTGGCAGGACCCGGCCGAGGCGCGCGAGCGGATGGACCGCCTGTTCGCCGGTTCGATGCGGGGTCGCACGATGTACGTGATCCCGTACTGCATGGGCCCGATCACCTCGCCGCTGGCGCGCTGCGGGGTGGAAATCACCGACTCGCCGTACGTGGTCGCCAACATGCGACTGATGACGCGCATGGGCACTGCGGCGCTCAAGCGCATCGAGCGCGAGGGCGGCTTTGTACGCGGACTCCATTCGGTCGGCGAGCTGGATCCCGAGCGCCGCTTCATCATGCATTTTCCGGAGCAGCTCGAAATCATGAGCTACGGCTCCGGTTACGGCGGCAACGCGCTGCTGGGCAAGAAGTGCCATGCGCTTAGGATTGCCAGTTGGCAGGCGCGCCAGGAGGGCTGGCTGGCCGAGCACATGCTGATCGTCGGGGTCGAGAACCCGGCCGGCGAGACCCATTACCTGGCCGCCGCGTTCCC
The DNA here is from genome assembly GCA_041633655.1 of Lysobacterales bacterium. Classification (GTDB taxonomy): domain Bacteria; phylum Pseudomonadota; class Gammaproteobacteria; order Xanthomonadales; family SZUA-38; genus JBFGYD01. Next base: position 1,630 of record JBFJNB010000356.1, read on the forward strand.
GTCGGCCTGCGGCAAGACCAACCTGGCGATGCTGATCCCACCGCAGAGCCACCAGGGCTGGAAGGTCTGGACCGTCGGCGACGACATCTGCTGGATGCACGTGGGCGCCGACGGGCGCCTGTGGGCGATCAACCCGGAGGCCGGCTTTTTCGGGGTCGCGCCCGGCACCGGGGCCAAAACCAATCCGAACGCGCTGGCGATGCTGAACCGCGACGCGATCTTCACCAACGTTGCGACCACCGCCGACGGGCGGCCATGGTGGGAGGGGCTGTCCGACGAGGTGCCGGTGACCGACTGGCGCGGCCGGCGCTACCGGCCGAACGGACCTGCGGCGCACCCCAATTCCCGCTTCACGGTCTCGATCAAACAGTGTCCGAGCTACTCGGACCAGGCCGAGGCGCCGCAGGGGGTGCCCATCTCGGCGCTGATTTTCGGGGGTCGCCGCGAACGCCTGGTCCCGCTGGTCTACGAGGCCAAGGACTGGGTCCACGGGGTGCTGTTGGGGGCTGCGATGGCCTCGGAGACCACCGCCGCGGCGACCGGTCAGGTCGGCGTGGTGCGGCGGGATCCAATGGCGATGAAGCCTTTCTGCGGCTACAACTTCGGCGACTACTGGCGCCACTGGCTGAGCATCGGCGAGCGCGCCGCGAAGGCGCCGCGGATCTTCAACGTCAACTGGTTCCGCAAGAACCCGGCCGGCAAGTTCATGTGGCCGGGGTTCGGCGAGAACCTCCGCGTGCTGCAGTGGATCATCGCCCGCTGCGAGGGCCAGGTCGAGGCGGTGGACACGCCGATCGGCCACCTGCCACGGCCCGCGGACATCGATACCACCGGCCTGGATCTGGATCCGCACTCCCTGGAGGCGCTGTTCGAGGTCGACCGCGAGGGCTGGGTCGCCGAGATGAGGCACGTCCGGGACTACCTCCAGGGCTACGGCGAGCGGCTGCCGGAGGAGCTGAACCGTTACCGCAAGCAGGTATCCCGGGACCTCGCGGGGTAGCTGGTTAACCGGTCCGCCGGGCGGCCGTGAAGCTCTACTACTGCGACCAGTTCACGCTGCCGCTGCCGCCCGGGCACCGCTTTCCGATGGCCAAGTACGCGCGCCTCCGGCAGCGCCTGGCGGGCAACCCGCTGTTCGCCGAGGCTGAATTCCTGATTCCGGAACCAGCCAGCGATGCGCTCCTCGGGCGCGTCCACAGCGCGCGTTATCTGGAGCAGATTCGCACCGGTGCGCTGCCGCCGGAGCTGGCACGGCGAATCGGTTTTCCGTGGTCGGCGGCGATGGTGGAGCGGTCGCGGCGCTCGGTCGGCGGCACCCTCGGGGCTGCCGGCGCGGCGCTGGCCGACGGTGTCGGGGTCAATCTGGCTGGGGGCACCCACCACGCGTTCGCCGACAGCGGCGGTGGTTTCTGTGTATTCAACGACGTCGTGGTCGCGGCCACCGCGCTGCTGGATCGGGAGCGGGTCCGGCAGGTGCTGGTGGTCGACCTGGACGTGCACCAGGGCGACGGCACCGCCGCGCTGTGCGCGCAGGAGCCGCGGATCTTCACGTTCTCGATCCACGGCGAGCGCAACTACCCGGCGCGCAAGCAGTCGAGCGACCTGGACGTGGGCCTGCCCGACGGTACCGGGGACGAGGCGTACCTTCGGTGCGTGCAACAGCACCTGCCGGAGTCGATCGAACGAGCCCGCCCGGACTTTGCGTTCTACCTGGCCGGCGCCGACCCGTATCGCGGCGATCGGCTCGGGCGGCTGGCGCTGACCAAGGAAGGGCTGGCTCGACGCGACCGGCTGGTGTTCGAGACCCTGCGCGAGAGCGGCGTCCCGGTCGCGGTGGTCATGGCCGGCGGCTATGCCGAAAACGTCGACGACATCGTGGACATCCACGAACAAACCGTGGTCCTGGCAAAGCGGGCTGGATACGCCGAACGGCCCGAGTCGCGGCGGGCGGCACCCCCGGGGGCACTGAGCATCTGACGCCCGCTCTCCCGCAAGCGAGCTCTCCCCGCGAGCCCTCGGCACCAGACGCGCCAGGCGCGAGAGGAGTTACGGTTTTGCCGCAGGCAAAGAAGTGGCTCCC
>JBFJNB010000357.1:0-3690 GCA_041633655.1 Lysobacterales bacterium
GCGGCGGCGCTGGCCGCCCTGCTGCTGCTGACCGGGTTGGGGCTGGCGCGCCGCCGCGCGCCGCGCCCCGGGTAATACGCCGCATCAGAACTCCGGACGGTCGGCGTAATTCAGGCCCTGTTTCGCGGCCTGTTCCCTGACGGTTTCGTAGATCTGGTAGTCGAGCGAATCCTCGGCGCCGGCCTCGGCCGCGACCCGCTCGTCGACGAACGCCTGGCGCCGGGCTACCAGTTCGCCGAGTTTGGATTCCAGTTCGTCGCGGCGGGCCTGGGTTTCCGACAGCGCCCGACGCCGTTCTGCCGGGCTCAATTCACGCAGTGATTCCGGCAGCCGGTCGGCTTCGATCGTCGCCGGATCGACGCGCCCGGCCGCAACGTCGGCGACCAGTTCGCCTTCCCCGAGCCGATTCTTCTCGCCGCTTGCCGAGGCGTTGAAGCTGGCCCGCTTGGCTCGCGCCGCAACCGGCGCCGCGGCGTGCAGCTTGGCGGTCGCTTCGATCTTGGACTCGCCGCGCGCGCGCTGCTCGGCGGTGCCGTAGTAGATCCGGGTCGCATCGAGCTCGGCCGACAGGCCCGCGATGCGCTCGTCGAACGGGCTCGCCACGGCCAGCGCACCGCCGGTCTGGTCGACCTGAAAGTAGCGCCCGTCGGCAAGCTGCGCGATGCGCTGCCACTGGATCAGGGTACTCGGATCGCCTCCGCATTGGATCGTGTTGACGACGATCCCCCTGGCCGCCGCCGCCGCCAGGCTTTCCGGATACTTGACGTCGTCCGGATAGTCCATGTGCGGCGGCGCGTCGCCGACTAAGAAGATCACCTTGTAGCTGTCGGGGTCCTGGCTCCACGAGATCGAATGGACCGCATCGTACAGCGCCTGGTTGACGCTTTCGGGTCCGTCGCCGCCGCCCTCGGCACGGAAGTCCATCAGGGTCGCGTACATCGAATCCAGGTCCTCGGACAGGTCCACCACCCGGGTTACGTAGGCGTCGCCGCGGTCGCGGTAGGCCACCAGGCCCATCCGGATCTCCGGCGCGGGCTGCGCGTTGGCCATCGCGCTCGCGATCGAAAAAATGTTGTCCTTGGCCGCCTGGATCAGGCCGCCCATGCTGCCGGTGGTATCCAGCGCGAATACGACCTCGATCTTCGGCCGCTCGTTGATCAACGGTTTGGACGGCACCGCGGGCGGCACGCGAATCGCGCCGCGGGTCGGCTCCAGCGGATACAGCGCCACGACCGCGGCGGTGATGGCGAAAATGGCTACCGCAATGATTTTGATCTTCATCGTTGTCTCCTGTCAGCTCTCGGATGCGTAGATGCGCTTCAGCGCGGCCTCGGCGACCCGGCGCGCGCGCTCGAAAGGCTCCTCGACCGCGGCCGGCGCGGGCCGGCTGCGTTGCAGCGTGGTCGGGATCGCGGCGGAGGCGGCCTGCACCAGGAAGAAACTCCACAGCGCAAGAAACAGGCTGCCGGTGTGCTCGATCGTGCCCACGGCGACCAGCGCCCCGAGCACCACGAGCCCCAGATCGGCGAGCGCGCAGGCGACGCTCGAGTACAGATACAGCGAGCGCACCAGCCAGATCAGGCCGACGTGCACCACCGCATACAGCGCCAGCGGCGGGGCCAGCAGCCAGGTCGCCGCGGACGCCGCCAGCCAGGCGGCCACGGTGACCACCCGGCCGACCCGGGTCGCGGATCGCGACAGCAGGTACAGCACGTACGCAAGGCCCAGCAGCGGGATCAGCAGCCTCAGCGCCACGCCGGGTCCCAACAGCGAGGCCAACGGGGCGAACGACGCGGCCCCGGCGAGGCTCGCGACCAGCGCGACCGCGACGCCCTGCAGGAAGCTCGGACGCCTCATGACTTGGCCCGCCTTTGCTTCTCGGACAGCCAAGCGACCTCGACTTCGTCGTCACCAATCGGGAACGCAACGCGGGTGAAGTCCGGCTCCTCGGCGGTGCCCGGCGGCTGCTCGGCGGCGACCGCGTCGGCCTGCTGGCGCAGTCCGTCCAGGCGCTCCCGGTTCTCCTGAAGCGCCGCGCGCTGCTGGGCGACCTGTGCCGCGATCGCGCGGCGGCGCTGGCCGATGATCTTGCCGAGTCGCTCGGCCTCCAGCTTGCGCCGTACCTGGTTGCGCGCGAGGTCGTCCTTGCCGGAGCTGAAGCACAGATCGAGCTTCTGATCGATCTCCGCGATCGAGGCTTCGAGCTGCCCGCCGCGGGCCTCGAGCTGGCGGTCCTCGGCCTCCAACTGCCTGATCCGCTGCTCGCCCTTGTTCAGTTCTTCCTCCATCTCCCGCAGCGCCTGCCTGAGCAGGATCTGCGGCTCCTCCAGGCGGTCCAGCACCGCGTGCAGATCCGCGGTGAACAGCCTCGAGATGCGGTTGACTAGCGCCATGATCGTCGCCTCCTGTCGGTTGACTGATGGGTCGCAATTGAGTCTATTGAGGCGGCGCGGGGCGGTGTAGACAGGGGTTGGTAAAAGCGCGCGGCGCGGGTTTACCAAACATTTACAAGGCACGCGCGAACGCTTGCTACGATCGGGTGCAATGGCCAGAAAACTGAGAATCCTCATCGTCGAGGACGAAACCGCGATCGCCGCCGGGCTCACCGACGTGTTCGTCTATCACGGCTTCGAGGTCGAATGCGCCGGCGACGGCGAGCGCGGATTGAACCTGGGCTTGAGCGGCAAGTTCGACCTGATCCTGCTCGACGTGATGCTGCCGGGCAAAAACGGGTTCGAGATCTGCGACGAGATCCGCCGCGCCGACCCGGAACAGCCGATCATCATGCTGACCGCCAAGACCGCGGACGAAGACATCATCCGGGGCCTGAGCCTGGGCGCCGACGACTACGTCTCCAAGCCGTTCTCGGTGGCGCAACTGGTGCTGCGGGTACAGGCGGTGCTGCGCCGCGCGCGGGTCGCGCTCGATCAGGCGGCGCGCCTGGAGCTCGGCCCCGGGATCGAGATCGACACCGTGAACTTGAGCGGGAGCCGCGGGGCCGAGGCGCTGACGTTCACCCGGCGCGAGGTCGAGGTCCTGCAGTACCTGGCCGCGCACCCGGAGCGCCCGGTTTCGCGCGACGAACTGCTGGCCAAGGTCTGGGGCTACGGCAAGAACTTAGGGATCGAGACCCGCACCGTGGACATCCATATCGCCAAGATCCGGCGCAAGATCGAGCCCGACCCGAAGGAGCCCCGGTATCTCCTGACCGTGCGCGGCGCCGGCTACCGGCTGGCGGGCGCGGAGGAATGACCGTGCGCGCGGCGCTGATCCGGGGGTTCGACAAGCGGCGCCTGCGTCTGCTGCTGGCGCTGTTCTTCCTGGCCCTGGCGGTGCCGGCGGCGGTCCTGATCCTGGAGGCGTTCAGCCAGCTCAAGTGGGAAGCCGTTCACCGGCACCGGGAATTGGCCGCGGAGCTGACCGCGCGCATCGACTCCGAACTCACCGCGGTAATCGACGCCGAGGAGGCCCGCTCGTTCGCCGACTACGGCTTTCTGGTGGTCAGCGGCGATCCGGCCAGCAGCTTCGTGCAGCGCTCGCCGCTGTCGGCCTATCCCGTCGCCTCGCCGATTCCAGGCCTGATCGGCTACTTCCAGATCGACGCCGAGGGCGAGTTCACGACCCCGCTGATCCCCGAGACCGGGGTGGCGCCAGTCTCCTACGGCATCCCGCCGGCCGAGTTTGCGCAGC
>JBFJNB010000358.1:0-3675 GCA_041633655.1 Lysobacterales bacterium
ATCGCGCGGGCGCACGCGGCGCTGCACCGAGCCCAGGAGCCATTCGAGGTCAAGAACGCGCGCGTTGACTACCCCGACTTCGCGGCCGCGCGCCCGGGTGCATTCCCGGTCGACCAGACCCTGCACGGCCGCTTCGGCTTCACCAACGCGGTCGAGATCCGCTACCCGCCCGGCGAGACCGGCGGGGGACCGACCACGTTGTGGATGCGCACCAGGGTGCCGTTGCTCGCCGGCGAGGAATCGTCCGGGTTTCAGCGGATCTGCCCGCTCGCCGACTGCGGCAACGGGGTGTCGTGGAACGAGTACTTCGTCGACGTCGCGGCGCTGAACCCGGATCTCACGGTCGTGTTCCACCGCGAGCCGCGGGGCGAGTGGTTCGCGATGTCGGCGATCTCCCACACCCACGGCAACGGCATCGGTGCGACCGAGGCGCGCCTGTACGACGTCCACGGCCCGGTCGGATTCGCCTGCCAGGGCCTGCTGGTCACCGCCGCAGGCAGATCACCCGACCAGGCCTACCGCTAGGCCGTTTCGGGGGAAGCGTCGAAGGCCATGCTGGGGGTGGGTTGCGAGCGACCGATATAGTGGCCCTGGGCCGAGTCGATGCCGAGGCTGCGCAGGAGCTCCAGGGTTTCCCGGTTCCCGACATATTCGGCGATCGTGCGTTTGTCGGTAGCGCGGGCGATCTCGGCGATCGCGCGGACCATCGCCTGGTCGGCGGGATCGTTGACCAGGTTCTCGATGAACGCGCCGTCGATCTTGATGTAGTCCACCGGCAGGGATTTGAGATAGGTCAGCGAACTGTACCCGGTGCCGAAATCGTCCAGCGCGATCCGAATGCCCAGTTCGCGCAACTGGTTGAGCGTATCGCGCGCCGCGGCCAGCTCGGTGACCGCCACCTGCTCGGTGATTTCCAGCATCACGAGTTCCGGTGACAACTGGAACTCGGCCAGTTTTTCGGTGACGAAACCGACCAGCTCCTGATCGCTGAAGCTGTCTCCGGACAAGTTGATGCTGAACGCGGTCGCGTGACCGCACAGGACCCGGGCGGCGAGCTGCGACAGTGCGTGGCGGAGCACCCAGCGGTCGATTCGCCGCATCAGGCCAAAGCGGCTGGCCACGCCCAGGAACTCGCCCGGGGCGATCAGTTCGCCGCCCTTGCCGATTAGCCGCAGCAGCACCTCGTGGTGGGTCAGTCCGCCATCGGCGGTGGCGACGATGGGCTCGAACACCAGTTGGAAATCGTCGTTGTCCAGCGCCGCCTTGACCGCTTCCAGCCAGTCCATCTCGACCGCAATCTGCTCCTGTGCCTGCCCGCTGACGCTGAGAAACCGGTAACGATTGCGGCCGCTGCGCTTGGCCTCGTGGCACGCGAGGCCGGCCTGGGCCAGCAGCTCGTCCGCGCGCTGCGCGGGGTCAATCCGGATCGCGCCGACGCTCACGTGGAGGGTGAAGTAGCGGTTGGAATCGATGAACGGGCGGGCCGGAACCTGCTCGACGACCCGCCGCGCGGTGTCCCTGGCCGCATCGCCGTCGATGCCGCGCAGGATCGCGACGAATTCGTCGCCCTCGAAACGCGCCAGGAACTGCTCGCGGCCAACGATCGTGTGCAGGCGCTCGGCCACCTGTTTGAGGATACGGTCGCCCGCAGCATGGCTGGCGGTATCGGTGACGTAGCTGAAGTGGTCCAGGTCGATCAGCAGCAGCGCGGCCGGTTCCGCGCCGCCCGCGGCCAGCCGCTGCACCTCCGACTCGATCTTTTCCAGCAAAAGGTAACGGTTCGGCAGACCGGTAAGCACGTCGTAATGGGCCATCCGCTTGAGCCGCTTGTCGCGCCTGTCGATCGCCGCCACCGACCGGTCCAGGGCCCGGTTGATGTCGTCGATCTCGACGAATCCCGACGGCTCGGCCGGCCGGGCGGCAGACCCACCGGCCATGTCGGCCAGCCGGTTGCGCAGCTCGCTCAAGGGCTTCAGCGACGAGCGCAGACGCGAGCTGGCCAGGATGCTCAGCACGATCAGCGCCAGTACGGTGATGCCGATCGCCGAGGAGATGCCGACGACGAGCTGCCGGCGGTAGCGGCTGAAATCCAGCCCCAGCTCGACGAAGCCCCGAATCTCGGCCGCGGTTTGGGCCTCGTCGGCGAGGTCGAAATCGACCATTCCGTCCCGCAGCACGGTGCTGACGATCACCGGTGCGACCAGCCGGAATCGGGATTCGCCAAACCGCTGGTTCAGCACAGCCTCGGTCTCGCCGGCCTCGAACTGCGCGGTGAGTTCCTCCAGTTGGTGCGCATCCAGATCGGGAAACTCGCCGGCGTCGAACCCTCCGGCAGCCTCGCTGAACAGCACTCCGGCGGCACCATCGTAGTAGCGCACGAACATGATTTCGGGAAACTGGGCGAGGTAGTCTTCGATCACCAGCAGCGCCCGGTCGTCTGCCGACGCGTACAGCGGCGCCCCCAACTGCCCGAGATTGCCGACCCATTCGCGCGACCAGCGGGTCACGTTGTGGGTCACCGCCCAGTTGGCCCCCCACCACAAGGTCGCCACCGCGATCACGCCGATGTAGGCGGCGAACAGCAGCTGCAGCACCAGGATCTCGGTGACCAATGAGTGCCGCCGGCCCGGGGTCAGGAAGCGGAAGCGGTCAATCCAGCTGCGCATGCTCGAGCTCACCCTCTTGGGCAACGCGCTGAGGGGTCCGGCTTTCGATGCGCGCCAGCGAAAGCGGAATCACCTTGCCGCGGTGGGCACGATAGAGCTTCTCGTCTTTGAGGAGACTCAGCACCCGGGCCGCGACGTCCCCCGGGTCGTTGCTCGCTACCGCCACCGCGCCCAGCTCTAACAGGCCGGGCGTGTAGGCCAGCACCTCGACCGAGCGCCTGGCCGCGTAGCCGAACAACTGCCGGATGATGCCGGGGCTCAAAACCCGGTGATCGGGAATCAGCAGCAGGCCGTCGATGCTCCGTGCCATTGCCCGAAAGGCCTGGTACAAGGCCTGGTCGGAACCGACCTCGCGGTGGACCAGGGTGAGATTCAGCACCTCGGCCGCGGCACCCGCCTCGTCCACCAGCGGTTCCATTCCGGAGCCGGTCAGCATGCCGATCGTTTCCAGCCCGGGCGATATGCCTTTCCAGGCCCCGAGAGTCTGATCCGCCGGCGGCAGCAGTGAAACCCCGGCCATCCCGTCCGCAGCCAGCTCGCGGTGGTCGAATACCTGGCAGAAGACGCGCCTTTCCAGCGTCGCCCCGGTGCCGATCAGCGCGACGCCGGCCGTATGACCGACGGCCACCGCGGCCCAATAGCGCCCAGCCCGGAGCCTGGCGGATGCGTCCGCCGGAAGATCCGACGCGCCGCCAAGCGAGATCGCGTCGAACGACCGTGGCGGGAGTAGCTTCTGCACTTCGCTGGCGACCGCTTGCAGCGACGCCCCTTCGTCGGCGACCAAGAGCAGGATTCGCGGGGGCGGTTGCGGTGGGGCGGGTTCGAGCTCGGGCTCCGGCAACGGCGCCAGCGAGCCACACCCGGCGAGCGCCAGCAGGGACAGGTACATTGCCCAGCTGCGTCGCCATTGGCCCAGGCTTCTCACTCTGCAATGGTAGCGATTCAACCTCTTAACCCAGCCCTGACTGTCCGGGCATCTTAGCCTAGCACCGCGTGCCTCCCCGAGCAC
>JBFJNB010000359.1:0-3671 GCA_041633655.1 Lysobacterales bacterium
GGCGCGACCGCCGGGTCGTGGGCGGTACCGGCCCACTCGCAGCTCGCCCGCTACCTGATCGCCGACGCGCGCGGGCGCCGCGCGGCGACGGTGCAGCCGCCGGTGGAGCCGCGCGCGGAGCCGGCCGGACCGCTGGACCTGCTGCTGGTGGCGCATCCGCTGTTTCGCGATCAGGCCGAGGCCTACGCGGCGCTGAAAACCGCCGCCGGCGTGCGCGCCGCGGTGGCGGACGTGGAATCGATCTACCGCAGCGACGGGTCGGGGGTCCCCGACGCGACCGCGATCCAGCGCTTTGTGGCGCGGCTGGCCGCGCGCACCGGCTTGCGCGCGGTGCTGCTGGTCGGCGGCGACACCTACGATTACCTCGGCTACGGCGGCAGCGGCTCGATCAGCTACGTGCCGACCCTGTACAGCCAGACCGACGACCTGGTTTATTTCGCGCCGTCCGACCCGCTGTTCGGTGACCTCGACTCGGATGGGGTTCCGGAGCTGGCGGTCGGGCGCTGGCCGGTGCGATCGGCCGCCGAACTCGAGGTCGTGATCGACAAGACCCTGGCCCTGGCCGGACGCGGGTCCTCGGCGCACGCGTTGATGGTCGCCGACCGCAACGGCGCACTGACCGATTACGCCGGCCACAGCGAGTTCCTGGTGCCCCATCTGCCGCCGGCATGGGGGATCGAGCGGGTCTACCTGTCGGAGACGAGCCCGGCGCTGGCTCGGGTGGCGCTGCGCGCGGCGCTGAATCAATCCCCGCACCTGGTCAGCTACGTGGGCCATTCCTCGTTCGCGCGCTGGTCGTTCGACAACCTGCTGTCGGCGGCGGACGCCCGGGCGCTCGACAATCTCCAGCCATTCGCGGTGACCCAGCAGGGCTGCTGGAACACCTACTACGTCGAGGCCGCGGCCGAGACCATGGGACACGCGCTGCTGCTGAACCCGGCCGGCGGCGCGGCGCTGGTGCTGGGGCCATCGGCGCTGGCCGACGCCCGCCACGAGATGGACCTGGCGCTGGAGCTGATCCCGGCGCTGATGCGGCTGCCGGTCGGCGAGGCGATCGTCGAGGCCAAGCGCGCGCTGGCGCGGACCCGCCCCGATGCGCGCGACATGCTGGCCGGATGGACCCTGCTCGGCGATCCGACCGTGAGTCTCGGGGATCGGTGAGCTGGCGCGCGGCGCTCACCGCGCTGCTGCTGGCGCCTGGCCCGGCGGTCTGGGCCGGCACCTGCCCCGGCGGGCTGATCGGGGACGATCCGCTTGGCGGTAACCTGGGTCCGGCGCCGGCCCTCGCCTTTCAGGAACTCTACTGCGTCGAGATCCGCAACGACCTCCCCCGCGAGCGCGCCGAGGTCGCGTACTCGGGCGTGCCGCTGCCGGAATCCCTCGCGCTGACCGACACCGACCGCCTGCTGCTGGTCGGCCCCGGCGATCGGGTGGTCGCGGCCCAGTTCGATGTGCTGTCGCGCTGGGGCGCACCGGTGAACGATGCGACAGCGCCGATCCGGTGGCTTGAAGTCAGCGCACACGCGCGAGTCGCAGCCAACGGGGTCAGCAACTACTCGCTGCGTCGGTACGCCAGCCCGCCCGGGATTGCCGATCCATTCGCCGTAAGCATCACCCAAAGCGCGAACCAGTGGACCGTCGATACGGGGCTGGCCACGTTCGTGTTGGACGAGACCAACCCGGCGCTGATCGCGTCGATCGGCGCGGACCTCGACGACGACGGCAGCGGGCGCCAGCCGATCTATCAGCACTCGGCCCAGGCCGGGCCCCGGCTGGTGTTCGTGAATCCGACCGGCGACGACGTGATCGTCGGTCCGGCACCGGGCGGCAGCACCGATCCCGATCAGGTCTTTGCCGACAGCTTTGAGGCCGGCTCGGCCGGCAGCGCCGGCCCGGTCGTGCTCGATCCCGGCGGGTTCGAGGTGGTCGAGTCCGGCCCGGTCAAGGTCGTGGTCGCGGCGCGCGGCCATTTTCCGGATCCAGCCGGGGGTTCACTGTGCGATGTCGGCCTCGTCGCGCCGTACGAGCGATTCGGCTTCACCGCGGTGTTGACGTTCTACCGTGCGAGCCGAGACTTGGGCCTGGAATTCGAATTCCGCAATGAATGCTCGGAAGCCCTGGGCGGGTCGTGGACCGACGAGGCGGTGGTCGTGCGCCACGTCGGCTGGGAACTCCCGTTTGCCCTCGCCGGCGCTGTGGTCCACGCGGCCGGCGAGCAGGCTCTGGCCCAGGGCACGGCCACGGCCCGGGTCGAGCAGCGCCGCGGCGCCGGCGCGGGTCCGGCCTGGACCCGGCGCGCCCGGGCCACCTTGGACGGCGCGGTCGTCGAAAACGGCGAGTTTTTCAACACCCCGATCGTCGCTGCATCCGACGCGAACTGGGTGATGGCCGGAGGCATGCCGTGGCTGCGCTATCGAGAGCCGCAGGCACTGGCGGCGGCCACCGGCTCGTTGGTGCTGGAGTTCGTCAGCGACACGATCACGGTCGGCGAAGGCAAGGGCATCTGGAACCGCGCGCACGTTTCGATCGAGCCGGTCGGCCAGCTCCCCGTCACCGTTGCTGACCACCTGGAGGGTTTGCGCGATGTGCTGCGCGATCGCCTGGAGCGGGGCCTGCTGGTGCGCGCGCCATTGGACTCTGTCAACGCGAGCGGGATCTTTCCCAGCCTTGGCACCCAGGCTTCCTCGACGATCAAGTCGAGCTACCGCGCCTGGCTGGACCTGCTGCACTCCGAAACCGTCGACCCGGGCGGCCAGTTCGACCGCAACAAGAACTACGGCTCGCAACTGTGGCCGGACACCGGCTCGTCCGATCCGTACTCGGTCGACGCCGAGCAGCCGAATGACTCCAGCGCCGGGATGAACTACTGGGACCCGGCCGGGGTCGAGCTGTTGGAATACCTGCGCACCGGCGAGCCGCCGTGGGCGTGGGATTTCGCGTTGCCGGGTTACTGGACCCAGCTCCACGCGGCGTATCTGAACACCGGCGAACGCGACCACGGCAACCGCGCCGGGCTGGCGGTGACCTCGGGCGGGCCCGGCTGCGAGTTCGGCATCGAGTGCGATCCCGACGGCACTGGCGGCGGCCACTGGCACCGCTCGGCGTTTGGCTCGGACGACTACAGCTACGCGATGAGCGCCGAACTGGCTTACGCCTTGCGTCCAAATGTGGGCCTGCGCGAGCGCTTCGCACAGGCGGGTCAGACGGTGCTGAACCGCTACGACCCGGCGATCCCCGAGGCCAACCGCGAGGCGTTCGTCAATGCGGTCAACATCACCCGCCAGGTGATCCAGCACTTCGAGCTGCTGGCCAACTGCGCCGAGTTCGTCCCCGGTCAGCGCGGGATGGATTGCCACAATCGACTGCAGCAACTGGTCGATGAGTTGGCGCGCGACAACCTGGCTGCCGGCATCTTCTGCCAGGGCGAAATCGACTTCGGCTTGGGATTGAACGGCGACATCCTGGGCCCCCCGGCGCCACCCCCGACGAGTTGCTTCACCCCGCAACAGTTCATGCAGAACGCGCTGATGTATGCGTTCTTCCACCGCTACTGGTCCAACTACGGCGACCCGCCGTCCAATTCGGTGCGCCGCGCGCTGATCGAGGCGCCGGTGATCCTGTACCAGCAAGGCATCGACAAACTCATGGGCGGTCCGGCGGTCGACCCGAAC
>JBFJNB010000360.1:0-3670 GCA_041633655.1 Lysobacterales bacterium
GCGCCGGCGGGGGCGCCGGCTCCACCACCGACGGGTCCGCGACGCGCTCGGTTGCGCTCGAGACTGATGCGATGGGCGTCGCGGCGGCGGACGCGGTCCGATCCCCGGCGGGCGATTCGATCCGATCTGCCGGCGCCGCGGGCGCGGCCGGCGCCAGCCGGGCCTGGTCCAGCGGCGCGAACAACTGGTTGGCGTCGTCACCGATGCGCAGCTCCGAGACCAGGGCGTCGGCGAGCATGTTGCGCTGCGCCTCCAGCGCCGCCATCGGATCGGCCACCCGCCCGGCCAGGATCACCGCGGCGGCGACGATCAGCAGCACCCCGCTGTTGCCGAGCACCGGATCGCGCGGGCGGCCGTGGGTGCAGACGATGCGCTCGATCCGCTTGAGCAACTGGCCGTCGGTCGCGGCCAGCGCCGGGGTCATGCCTCCGGTGGAGCGGATCGTCTCCAGCGTCGTCAGCGCCTTGGCGTATTCCAGCCGGTTGCCGCAGGTCTTGACCACCAGGTCGTCGCAGCACTGCTCGCGCTCTTCGCGCACGTGGCGGGAAATCCACGCGACCACCGGGTGGTAGAACAGCAGCGTCTCGACGGTGACCTGAAACAGGTTGACCAGATAGTCGAAGCGCCGGATGTGCCCCAGCTCGTGCGCGATGACCAGCTCCAACTGGGCCGGCGTCAATCCGACCAGGCTGCTGGTCGGCAGCAGCACCACCGGCTTCAGCCAGCCGAACACCGTCGGCACCTGAACCAGCGCCGATTCCAGCATCCGGACCTTGCGCCGAATGCCAAACAGGTGAATCAGGAGTTCGGCCTGGGTCTTGAGTTCGCGGTCGAGCTCGCGCGCTCCGACCCGGACGCAGCGGAGCAGCCGGTACCAGTTGACCGTGACTCGGGCGCTCATGACCAGCACCCCGCCGATCCACGCGAGCACCACCCACGGCAAGGCCTGCTCGATCCAGCCGGCGAAATCGAACCCGGCCGCAGGCGTACCGGCGGTGGCGATGGCGAACGCGGTCGCGACCCCGACCGGCTCGACCGGCGCGGGCGGGTGGGCGAACAACGCGATGAAAGTCACGATCGGCGCCAGCAGCAACAGCAGCATCGACCCCAGCCCGAGCAGGTAACGGTAGTGCGGGCGCGCGTGCCGCAGCAGCAGTTTGCCGGCGGCGAACAGCGCGCCGATCGCGGCCCCCTGCCAGATGAAGTGAACCAGGGCCCAGCCCAGGGACTGCACCAGCGGCTGAAGCCCGCCCAGGTCCATCAGGAACATGTCACTGGTCCTTTTCCAGGCGATCCAACAACTCTCTGATTTCCGCGAGTTCCTCGGGGGTGGCCCCGGTGGTGTTTCCGAGCGCGTGCAGCGCGAGTTGCGACGGCGAACCGTCGAACATGCGCTTGACCAGGTCGGTCACGAACTGGGTCTGGGTGAAATCCTTGCTCATCGTGGGCCGGTACACGTGCGCGCGCTGCGAGTCGTCCCGACCGACCAGCCCCTTGGCGTGCATCACCTGAAGCAGCTTCAGCGCGGTGGTGTAACCGGTGTTTTCGCGCCGGCTCAGGATTTCGTGCACTTCGCGAACGGTGCTGGGGCCGCGATGCCACAGGATGTTCAGAATGGCCAGTTCGGCGGTCGTGGGTTTCGGGATGCCATTCCGTCTGGCTTTTCTCATCGGTTCTTCTCCCCGCGATTACCTTTCCGCTCGCCCCCGAGGGGCGCATTTGTACCCACAGTATAGCCAATTTCACGACTCCTGTCGTACGTTTGTGCTCGTAACGCGAGTGCCCCGACCGTGCCTACATTAGACCCGCTCCGGCAGCGAATGCTCGCAGCGCCGGTGGCGGGTCACGCGGGGTGATCGAAAAACCGCGCGACGTCCCGCAGTTCCCGGGTCACCTCCATCTCCGGCAGAGAGTCCAGAAAGACCCGACCGTACGGCTTGGACTCCAGCCGCGGGTCACACAGCACCAGCACTCCGCGATCGGCGTAGTCGCGGATCAGACGCCCGACCCCCTGCTTCAGCGCCAGCACCGCGGCCGGGAGCTGATAGTCGAAGAACGGGTTGCCGCCGCTGGCTCGAATCTGCTTGAGCCGGGCCTCCAGCAGCGGATCGTCCGGTGGCGCGAACGGCAGCTTGTCGATGACCACGCAGCTCAGCGCGGCCCCGGCCACGTCCACCCCCTGCCAGAAGCTGGCCGCGCCCAGCAGTACCCCGTTGCCGGAGCGGCGAAACTCCTCCAGCAGGCGGTGGCGCGGCATCTCGCCCTGGATCAACAGCGGCAACTCCGTGCGCGCCGCTAGCTGCTCCGCGGCCAGGCGCAGATTGCGATGCGAAGTGAACAGCAGGAACGCGCGCCCGCCGGAGTACTCGAGCACCGGCAGCACTCGATCCAGCATCCGCGCGACGAACTCCGGGTGCTCGGGAAGCGGGATCCCCGGCGGCAGGTAAGCCAGCGCATTGCGGCGATAGTCGAACGGGCTGGGCAGGGACACCGTTTCGGCATCCTCGATCCCGAGCTGGCTCAGGAACAAATCGAAGCGCCCGCCGACCGACAGGGTGGCCGAGGTGAAGATCCAGCACGGGGCGATCCCGTCGCGCAGCGCGCTCATGGCCTCCGCGACGCTGAGCGGAGAGGCGTGCACGGTGAACGACCGGCGGGTCTTTTCGTACCAGCGCACCACGCCGTCGACGTCCGGCGCGGTCAGCTCCGCCAGTGCGGCGAGCCGCTGGCGGGCGCGCGCCCAGCACGACTCCAGCCCCGCGCTGCGCTCGGCCAGCGTCGCCAGCAGTTCGTCCAGGCCGGTCAGCGCCCTGGTGAGGGCCGCCAGCGCCGCCCCGACCGCCGGGGAGACCCGCGCCCGCTCCCAGGAGCCCCGCTCCGGGTGGGGCTCGATCGCCAGGTTCAGCCGGGCAACCGCGGTCTCGAGGACCTGGCTCGGCTCGACCACCTGCGCCAGCGCCCCGGTGACTTCGGCCGCCTCGCGCCGGACGTCCTGCGCCAGGTCGCTCAGCTGCCGTCCGCTCAGCCGCCGGCCGAAGAAGCGGCTGGCGATATCCGGGACCTGGTGGGCCTCATCCACGACCACCGCTTCGGCCGGCGGCAGCAGTTCGCCGAAGCCCTCCTGCTTCAGCGCCAGGTCGGCGAACAGCAGATGGTGGTTGACCACGACCAGGTCCGCGTCCTGAGCCCGGCGCCTGGCCTTGACCAGGAAACAGTCGGCGTAGCGCGGGCAGTCGCCGCCGAGACAATTGTCGACGCTGGAGGTGATCAGCGGACGCAGCGGGGAGGCGTCGGCCAAGGCGATCTCGGCCAGCTCCCCGATGCGGGTGACTCCGGCCCATTCGCGGATCTGCTCGAGCCGGGCCAGCAACGCCGGGGACTTCAGCTCGCCGCCGAGCCGGGTCAGCTCGAAACGGTGCAGGCACAGGTAATTGCCGCGCCCCTTCAGCAGCGCCACCCGGGGGTGGCAGTCGAGCGCGTCCAGCAGGCGCGGTAGATCGCGCTTGAACAACTGGTCCTGCAGCGTGCGGGTGCCGGTGG
Organism: Lysobacterales bacterium; assembly: GCA_041633655.1. Classification (GTDB taxonomy): domain Bacteria; phylum Pseudomonadota; class Gammaproteobacteria; order Xanthomonadales; family SZUA-38; genus JBFGYD01. The sequence continues at coordinate 3,541 of JBFJNB010000360.1, forward strand.
AGACGATCGCGCGTCGACCGGCAAGGAGAATCGGCACCAGGTAGGCGAAGGTCTTGCCGATTCCGGTGCCGGCTTCGGCCACCAGCGTGCCCGGCCCACCCAGCGCCGCTTCGATCGCCTCGGCGAGCGC
>JBFJNB010000361.1:0-3654 GCA_041633655.1 Lysobacterales bacterium
AATCGAAATCGGGCGACCAGTCCGGCGGCGGCCGGAAGTTTTGGCCGGCCTTCCAGTGCGCGCCAAGCTGGTCGTAGGTGCGCCGCTTCTCGGGGTCCTTCAGCACCTCGTAGGCCTCACCGAGTTCCTTGAACCGGACCTCGGCGTCCTTTTCCTTACTCACGTCGGGGTGGTATTTGCGCGCCAGCTTGCGATACGCGCGCCGGATCTCATCGGCGCTGGCGTCGCGCTTTACCCCCATGATCTTGTAGTAGTCCTTGTACTCCATATGCGCCCTGCCCGGGTCATTCACTCATTAATCAGCCGACGACTCCTTGCCTTGCTCGCGCAGCCGCCTGCTCGCGCTGACCGGGTCCTGATGGATGATGACCTCAGCGTCCGGCATCAGCCTCAGGATCTCGTCTTCGACCTCGTCGGCGATTGCATGCGCCTGTTGGAGCGGAATGTAGTCGTCGAGTTCCAGATGCATCTGGATGAACTTGACCCGGCCGGACTGGCGCGTACGCAGATCATGCACCCCCTTTACGTCGGGGTTTTCGCGCGCGATCGCGATGATCCGTTCCTTGACCGCGTCCGACAGTTCGCGGTCCATCAGGTGCTGGAACGCGTCGTGGCCGATCTTGACCGCCGAGTAGAAGATGTAGGCCGCCACCGCGATCCCCATGACCGGGTCGACGAAGCTCCAGCCGTAGCCAGCCAGCGCCAGCGCCACGATCACGCTCAGATTGGCGGCCACGTCGCCGGTATAGTGCAGCGCATCGGCCCGGATCGCGGTCGACGCGGTGCGCCTGATCGCCCGCCGCTGGATCACCAGCAGCGCCAGGGTCAGGACGATCGAGAACACCATCACGCCGATCCCGACCGGAATATGATCCAGCGGCTGCGGGTAGCGCAGCCGGTCGGCGGCGTGCACGACCAGGAACACCGCCGAGCCGCAGATGAACCCGGCCTGCGCCAGGCCCGCGAGCGGCTCGGCCTTGCCGTGCCCGAAGCGGTGCTCCCGATCGGCCGGGGTCAGCGAATAGCGCACCGCCAGCAGGTTGATCAGCGAGGCGATTGAGTCCATCAGCGAGTCGACCAGCGAGGCCAGGACGCTCACCGAGCCGGTCCACAGCCAGGCCGCGAGCTTGGCCACGATCAGGATCGACGCGGTCGCGACCGCGGCGGTCGTCGCCAGGCGCATCTGCCGGGCCGCGGCGTTTTGCGGTGCGGTAGCTTCCATCGCTATCGTTGTTTGTGGTCGGGCGTGTCCCGGTTCAAGGGCGCCGCGTGGCCGCCGTCAGGACTGGGCAGGTATGTCGGGCAACACCCGAACCCGATTGACGTTTTCCACCGCCCGGATCGCGGCGATGATGTCCGGGCCCGGCGGGTCCTCGACATCGACGATATTGTACGCGATCTCGTCGCGGCTCTTGTTGACCAGGTCGATGACGTTGTTGTTGCTGTCGGCCAGGATCGCCAGGACCCGGCCCAGCACCTTGGGAACGTTGGCATTCGCGAACGTGATCCGGTGGCCCCCGTGGCGGTTCATCACCGTGCGCGGGAAGTTGACCGAGTTGACGATGTTGCCGTGGATCAGGAAGTCGATCAGTTGATTGGCGGCCATCACCGCGCAGTTCTCCTCGGCCTCGGCGGTGCTGGCCCCGATGTGCGGCAGCAGCAGCACGTTGGGGCGCCCGACCAGTTCCGGGGTCGGGAAATCGGTCGTGTAAACCGCCGGAGTGCCCGCGTCCAGCGCGTTGATCAGCGCCGGGGTGTCGACGATGCGCTCGCGGGCGAAGTTCAGGAGCCGTGAGCCGGGCCTGAACCAGGCCAGCGACTCCTCGTTGATCAGGTGACGGGTGGCCTCGAGATCGGGCACGTGCAGGGTCACGAAATCGGAAACCTGGAGCAGCGCCTGCAGTGAATCCATCTTGTGGACCTGGCTCGACAGCCGCCACGCCGCCTCGACTGAAATCGCCGGGTCGAACCCGTATACCGCCATCCCCAAATCCAGGGCCATGTTGGCCACCAGCGAGCCGATCGCTCCCAGGCCGACCACCCCCAGCGTCTTGCCGTAGATCTCGCTACCGGCGAAGCGCTTCTTCTCCCGCTCCATCCGGCGCCCCATCTCGGCGGGATCGTCGATCCCAGCCAGGCTCTGGGCGAACTGCATGCCGCCGAAGATGTCGCGCGAGGTCAGCAGCAGAGCCGCCGCAACCAGCTCCTTGACCGCGTTGGCGTTTGCGCCCGGGGTGTTGAACACGACGATCCCGCGGCGGGTGAAATCGGCCACCGGAATGTTGTTGACCCCGGCCCCGGCGCGCGCCACCACGAGCACTTGTTCGTCGATGGGCTCGTCGTGCAGCGAATGGCTGCGCAGCACGATGCCGTCGGCGTCGGTGAGTTTCGGTGCGACTTCGAACCGCGCCGCGCTCAGGCGCTCGAGCCCGCGCGGGGCGATGTTGTTGTAGGTGCGTATCCGGTACATGCTCATGCCGTTTCGTGGTAGGCCCAGACGATCCACGGCGTCAGCGCTTCGAGGTCGCTCTGCTCGACCGTGGCCCCGCACCAGATCCTGAGACCCGGGGGCGCGTCGCGGTAGGCCCCGATGTCGTAGGCCACGCCTTCGGTTTCCAGCAGCTTGACCATCGCCTTGACCTGCGCCGGCTCGCGGTCGACGCTGAGGCAGACGCTGGTCGATGACCGGATTGCCGGATCGGTGGCCAGGAAGTCGATCCACGGCTCGCGCGCCACGAACGCCTCGATCACGCCCAGGTTGGCCATCGAGCGCGCGATCGTCGCTTCAACCCCCCCGATCGAGCGAACCCATTGAAGCGCGTCGAGATAATCGGCCACGCACAGCATCGACGGGGTGTTGATGGTGGCGCCTTCGAAGATCCCCTGGATCAGCCGCTCATCCTTGGTCAGGCGGAAGATCTTCGGCAGCGGCCACGGCGGGGTATAGCTCTCCAGCCGCTCGACCGCGCGCGGGCTCAGGATCAGCACCCCGTGCCCGCCCTCGCCGCCGAGGACCTTCTGCCAGCTGTAGGTGGTCACGTCGAGCTTGCCCCAGGGCAGCGGCATCGCGAACACCGCCGAGGTCGCGTCGCAGATCGTAAGGCCCGAACGCTCGGAGCTGATCCAGTCGCCGTCGGGCACCCTGACCCCGGAGGTGGTCCCGTTCCAGGTGAACACGATGTCGTGGTCGGGGTCGGCGCGGGTCAGGTCGGGCAGCTCGCCGTAATCGGCGCGCTCCACCCGCACGTTGTCGAGCTCGAGCTGCTTGGTCACGTCGGTGACCCAGCCCAACCCGAAGGACTCCCACGCGAACACGTCCACCGGGCGCGGACCGAGCAGCGACCACAGCGCCATTTCCACCGCGCCGGTGTCCGATGCCGGCACGATCCCGACCCGGTAGTCGTCCGGCAGCTCCAGCAGCTCGGCGGTCTCGTCGATCGCGCGTTTGAGCGCGGCCTTGCCCGCGGCCGAACGGTGCGATCGGCCCAGGGTCGAGGTGTCCAGCCGCGCCGGGTCGTACCCGGGCCGCTTGCAGCAGGGGCCGGAGGAAAAATTGGGGCTGGCGGGCCGGGTCCGGGGCTTCATGGGTCGTATCGGTGCCGGGAAAGGCGCCATCTTACCGATCCGCGCCCGCTTAACAAGCCTCGCGCCAGG
>JBFJNB010000362.1:0-3625 GCA_041633655.1 Lysobacterales bacterium
CGCGCGGTCGCGGGAGCGGAAACAGGGAGCAAAGCGTGGGCCGTCAGACGCGGCGCAGACGGACCCACCCGACCAGGGCCAGGACCAGGGCGAGCGCGATCAGCCCCGGCAGGCTGAGCAGCGGCACGATCTGGGCTTGCGGAAAGCCGGTCAGGCCGCACCCGCTGGGCGGGGCCACCGCCAGGCTTTCGATCCCGGTACGGGTCTGGGCGACCTCGACCGCGGCGGCGGTCAGCGGATCGATCCGCAGGATCTTGCTGGGGAGGAACTCGCCGGTCGAGCGCGAGCCGTCCAGGATTGCCCACAGCACGCCGGCGCGGTCGAACGCCAACCCGGCGTCGGTGACCTCATGGCCCTGGATCTGGCCGACCAGGGTCGAGGTGCCGGCCTTGGTGTCGATCTTGTGCAAGGTACCGCCGGAGGCCAGCGCGAGGGTCAGGTCGGCGTAGCTGGCGATCGCGGTCATCGGGGCGCCCAGCCCCCCGCTCGAGCCGATCACCCGGGCTTGCCCGGTGGTCGGGTCGACCTCGTACAGCGACTGGGTTTCCTCGGCCACGAGCAGCAACTGACCTTCGCAGGTGAAGGTCATCCCGAAATCCATGTTCGCCGTGGGGGAAAACCCCAGATTCGGGCGCCGGTTGCCGACCGGGCCCGCGGTCGCGTTCTCGGGATTGACCACGAACAGCGCCTTGGTCGCGTTGTCCACCGCATACAGGCGCCCATCCAGGTCGAACGCGAGTCCCTCGACGTCCTCCATCGCGATCGGCAGCGGGCCGATGAAGGTCACCTTCCCGGTCGTCAGGTTGACCCGCAACAACTGATCGGCGTCGGCTTCGTCGTCGGAGTTGACCGCATAGCCGACCGTCTGCGCCAGCGCCAGCGACGGCAGCAAAGCCAGGATTGCAAAAACGGCCCGGAACATCGACATTAGTTTTGCGGCGCTTTTTTGTTAGGTAATCGTGCGCTCGGCCAGGGCAGACCTAAACGCAATTTTATGCTACCAGTTTCGCTGGCCCAATCAAAGTCTCGCCAGGTGCGCACGGGCGCCGGACGCGGCCGGGATTCGCGCCGCCCGATCGGCTCGGATCACCGCATGATGTGATCGGCCGCGGGGAGCAACACAATATATAAGGTTGGCCAATGAAACCGAACGAACCCTCCTTCCACCACCTTCAAGTTCCGCGCTGCGGCGTGCTGCTGGTCAATCTCGGCTCTCCCGACGCCCCGACCCCGTCGGCCGTGCGGCGTTTTCTGGCGCAGTTCCTGAGCGATCGGCGGGTCATCGAGCTGTCGCCATGGCTGTGGCGCCCGATCCTGCACGGCATCGTGCTGCGGGTGCGGCCGCGCCGGGTCGCGCGCAACTACCAGAAGATCTGGAGCGACGAGGGTTCCCCGCTGTTGGTCTACAGCCAGCGCCTGGCGCAGCGCGTGGGCGAGGCTCTGGCGACGCAGGTCCCCGGTCCGGTCAGCGTCGCCGTGGCGATGACCTACGGCCGCCCGTCGGTCACCCAGGCGGTCGATCGGCTGCTGGCCGAGGGCGTCCGGCGGCTGCTCGTCGTGCCGCTTTTTCCGCAGTATTCGGCCACCACCACCGCGGCCGCGCACGACGCGGTTGCCCGCGACCTGGCGCAGCGCCGGTTCCTGCCGGAGCTGCGCTGGATCAATCACTACCATGACGAGCCGGATTACATCGGCGCGCTGGCCGACAGCGTGACCCGGCACTGGGACGAGCACGGCCGCCCCAAGCGCCTGCTGATGTCGTTCCACGGCATTCCCGAGCGCTACTTCGCGGCCGGCGACCCTTACTCGTGCCACTGCAACGGCACCGCCAGGCTGCTCGCCGAGCGTCTGGGGCTGGCCGCCGGCGACTGGGAGCTGGTATTCCAGTCCCGCTTCGGCCGCGAGCCCTGGCTGCGCCCGTACCTGGATCAGCGGCTGGGCGAACTGGCCGCCGCCGGGGTCGACGACGTGCAGGTCATCTGCCCCGGCTTTGCCGCCGACTGTCTGGAGACGCTGGAGGAAATCGAGGAGGAAAACCGCTCGCTGTTCCTGGGCGCGGGCGGGCGGCGCTACGGTTATATACCCGCGCTGAACGATGCACCCGCGCAGGTCGAGCTGCTGGCGGGGCTGATCCGCCGCCACGGACAGGGCTGGGCCGAGTTCGCCCCGGATTACGACCCCGCGCGGGCCGCCGCGCGGGCGCAGGCGAGCGCCGAACGGGCCCGCGCGGCCGGCGGCGCGCGGTGAGCCTGGTTTCCCTGGCCGGCGTCAGTAAGCATTACCCGGGCGCCCGCTCCCCAGTCGTCAACCGCCTGGATTTCGAGCTCGAGCGGGGGGAGGCGGTTGCACTGACCGGACGCAGCGGCTCCGGCAAGACCACGCTGATCAACCTGATCGCCGGGCTGACCCCGCCCGACCGCGGCAGCGTCGTCGTCGCCGGCCGGCGTATGGAGGCGCTTGACGAGGACGAGCGCACCGCGCTGCGCCGGCATGCGATCGGCATCGTGTTCCAGAACTTCAACCTGCTACCGACGCTGACCGCGGCCGAGAATCTGTGCCTGCCGCTGGCGCTCGTCGGGGCCGGCGAGGACGCGGTGGCGCCGATGCTGGAGGCGCTGGGCCTGAGCCACCTGGCTGACCGCTTCCCGTGGCAGCTGTCCGGCGGGGAGCAGCAGCGCCTCGCGGTCGGTCGCGCGCTGATTCATCGACCAGCGCTGGTGCTCGCAGACGAGCCGACCGGCAACCTCGATCTGGACAACGCCCACACGGTGGTCGAGCTGCTGCTCGGCCGGTGCCGCGAAGCCGGGGTGGCGCTGCTGCTGGTGACCCACAGCGCGGACCTGTCGGCGAGCCTGGACCGGGTGGTCGAGATCCGCGGGGGGCGGCTGGCACCGGTCGGGGCAGGCCCCGAATGAACCGCGTCTGGCGGCTCCAATGGCTCAGCAGCTGGCGCTACCTGCGCGCCCACCCGGGCCAGCTGGCGCTGGCCATTCTGGGGCTGGCCATCGGGGTCGCCGCGGTCGTGTCGGTGGACATCGCGCGTGCCAGCATCCGCCAAAGCTTCGAGGACTTCCAGGCGCGCGTCAATGGCGCCGCCAGCCACCGGATTCGAGCCCGCGACGGCTCCTTGAGCCTGGCCGACTACGCCGAGCTGCGCCGACGCTTCGGCGCGATCGAGATGGCCCCGGTGCTGGAGGCCCGCGCGACCGGTCCAGGCGGCGAGCGCTATCGGCTGCTCGGCGTCGATGCGCTGGCCGAGCGCGGCTTTCGCGACTTCAGTGTGCGCTTCCGGGAGCCGGACTTCGACGCGAGAGGCTGGTTGGGCGGCGCCGATCTGCTGCTGGTGCCGGCGCCGCTGCGGCCGGCGGATGGCTCTACCGATCTGCGCCTGAACCTGGCCGGACAGGTCCGCGAAGCGGCGCTCGCCGGCAGCTTCGATCCGAGCCGTTACCCCGGAACCGAACGTCTGCTGGTGGCCGACATCGGCACCCTCGCGGGCTGGCTCGGCGCCCCCCACCGGATTGGCCATGTCGACCTGATCGCGGGACCTGGTGAGGCGCGGATGCTGAGCGAGAACCTGCCCGCGCGGCTGGTGCTGCGGCCGGTCGAGGGGACCGGCGGAGCC
>JBFJNB010000363.1:0-3623 GCA_041633655.1 Lysobacterales bacterium
AGCGATGACCTCATGGACCCTGATCGACAGCGCGCCGGTTCCCGGCTCCGACCGGGAGCTGCTGTTTTACCGACGGGGAGCGGACTACTCGATCCGGCTCGCCGGTATCGGGGAGCTGATGAGCAGCCGGGTGCACGGCTCCGAGATCGCGCTGGCGGAGCGGACCTGCGCGCGGCTCACCGGAACGCCGGATCCGCGCCTGCTGGTGGGCGGCCTGGGGATGGGCTTCACGCTGGCCGCGGCGCTGCGCGCGCTGGGTGAGGGTGCGCGGGTGGTGGTGTGCGAACTGGTGCCGGCGGTGATTCAGTGGAACCGGGGGGTGCTTGGGGAGCTTGCGGGTCATCCGCTCGACGATCCGCGGGTGAGCGTGCGCGAGGGCGACGTCGCGCGCGTGCTGCGCGCGGAGGAGCAGGCCTACGACGCGATCCTGCTGGATGTCGACAACGGTCCCGACGGGCTCACCCGCAAGCAGAACGACTGGCTCTACGAGCTGACCGGCCTGGCCGCGGCGTACACCGCGCTCAGGCCCGGCGGCGTGCTGGCGGTGTGGTCGGCCGGCCCCGATCGGGGATTCACGCAGCGGCTCAACAAGGTAGGATTCGCGGTGGACGAGGAACCGGTGCGCGCGCACGGGACCAAGGGTTCGCGGCACCTGATCTGGTTCGCGCGCCGCGCGGGAGGCAACCAAAGATGAAAATCGAAAGATTCACCCGGGTCAACTACTTCGACGGCCAGTTGCTCGGCGCTTCCGACTTCGCCGATGAACAAGACTACTTTCGCGGCAAGATGCGGCTGCAGAACCGGGTGCACTATGGCGCCGGGGTCGTGGAGGGCCTCGAGGTCGAGGCCGACGGCGACGGGCTGCGGGTGATGCCGGGCCTCGCTTACGACTGCCTGGGCCGGGAGCTGATCGTCGATGAGCCGATCCGGGTCGAGTCCGGCGACGGCCGCGAGGGTCCCTATGTGCTGCTCGAATTCGCCGAGCATCCGCACGCTCCGCTGCCCGCTCCCGGGGGCGGTGAGCCGCAACCGAGCCGGATCACCGAGGGGGCGCGCGCCTACCTGGGCGAATCGACGCTGCCCTCGACCCACCGGCGTACCCGGCGGGGCTGGCGCGCCTGCAACCGCTGCGAATCGCTGCCGATCGCGCTGATTCGCCGCGGCAAACCGCGCCGACTGCGCTGACTAAAGCTGTGCTAAGCTGAAGCGATCTCGGACCGCCGGTTCGAGTCACTCCAGGGGGCTCGCTACGAGCCAGGAAGGGGAGCATTATGAACGGAACGACGTTGTGGCGCCTCGGCTCGCCGATCGTGCTGTCGGTCGGGCTCTTGCTTGTCACCAGTCCGGCCGCGGCCGACGGGGGCGACCCGTCTCTAGTCCACGCCTGCATCAAGAAGAACAACGGTCAGGCGAGGATCGTGGGTGCCGACGACGGCTGCCTGCCGTCCGAGGTCGCGATGCACTGGGCGCTCGCCGGGCCGGCCGGACCGCCCGGGCCGGCCGGGCCGCCCGGACCCGAAGGACCGGAAGGACCGCCGGGCCCGGAAGGGCCGGAAGGACCGCCGGGGCCGGAAGGACCGCCGGGGCCTCCCGGAACCTCGGCCTGCAGCGAGGTGACGGCGATGGACCTGGTCGGCACCTGGATGGTCGACAATCTGGCGAAGAACGAGTTCGGCCAGGTCACGTTCGCGGGTGACGGCAGCTATACCATCGATTCCGGCAGCTACGAGGCGGGCGGCTCGTGGATCAGCGAGACCTCGGGCACCTATCAGGTGTTCCCTGGCAACGCGATCGGCTTCGCCTACGATTCGACTCCACCGCCCAGCGGGTACCCGGTCAACCGCGTCGCGCTGGTGCGCTGCGCGAGCGCGGATGAGATCATCCACGTCACGGCCGGGCACACCCACGCGCTGGAGGTGCTGACCCGGCTGCCATAGAGCGCGTCCCATCACGCTATGGCCTGGATCCTGGTTGCGGTCCTGCTCGCCACACTGGTGAGCTGGCGTCTCGCGCTCAAGCAGCGGCGCGACGCGTGGCGCTGGACCGCCGCGACCCTGCTCCTCGGCGGGCTGCCGGTCCTGTGGCTCGTGATCCACGAACTGTTCGGGCGGCCGGCCACGGTCGAGGAGCCGGCCCGGCGCGGCTGCTGCGACCGGCAATCGTGGACCGCGGTCGCGGATTTCGGGCATGCGGGCGGGGTCGATCTCGACCTCGGCAAGTGCGAGAACTGCGGCGCCTACCTGATGGCGGTGTTCTATGTCACGACCACCAACTACGTGGTGATCTCCCGCCAGCAGGCCGAGCATTTTCTGAGCCTGAAGGGCACCCCCGAGTTGAAGCCGGCGCTGAAGCGCTGGGTCGGCTGAAGCGCCCGGCGGCGGCTTTCGGCCCGCGCAGCGCTCGCGCACAGGAATTCGGGCTCCTATAGTGTCCAGTATGGTTTCCATGCCGAACTAAAAGCATGAAAGCAACCAAAATAACCATCAAGGTCGATGCCGACCTCGTTCGCGACGCAAAGGTCCTCGCGGCCCGACGTGGCACTTCGGTGAGCCGTCTGGTGGCCGAGCAGTTGAAGTTGCTGGTTCGGGCCGACCAGGCCTATGCCGCGGCCCGGCGGCGCGCGCTGCGCCGGCTGCGACGCGGCTTGGATCTCGGCTGGGAAAGGCCGGCCAGCCGGGACGACCTGCACGACCGTGACGGCCTTCGCTGACACCAACGCCTTCGTCTGAGCCTGCGCTCGCGGCCCCGGCGCCAAACACCAGCGGGCACTTGCGTCAGGCTCTACGCCCGCAGTCGGCGGTCAAAACAATCAGTCCGACCCCGATCGGCGGCTCAGGGTATTGCCGGATCGTCCGATAACACAGGGAGGGGCCGGCCCTTCCGCCGGCCGTTGCGCGTTGGACGGTAAATGCAGGATGCCCTGAGGCGACGAGTCTACGAGGTTCTCGAGGTCAGGCGCGGCGACCGCGTGAGCCATATCGTGGACCTCGCGCTGATCGCGTTGGTGTCGATCAACGTCGCCGCCGTGGTGCTGGAGTCGGTTCCGGCGCTGTCGGCGCGCTTCGAGCGGACGTTCCTGCTGATCGAACTCTTATCCGTTGCGGTGTTTTCGGTGGAGTACCTGCTGCGGGTCTGGTCGGCGGTGGAGCGCGAAGATAGCCTCCGTCGCGGCCCGATCCGCGCGCGGCTGCGTTTCATGATGACCCCGATGGCGCTGGTGGACCTGCTCGCGATCGCGCCTTTTTACCTGAGCATGCTGGTCGATGTGGATCTTCGCTTCCTCCGGGCGTTGCGCCTGCTGCGGATTCTGAAGCTGACCCGCTACTCGCCGTCGGCGACCCTGTTGGGGGAAGTGCTGAAGGAAGAAACCCGCAACATCGGGGCCGCCCTGTTCGTGCTCGTGCTGCTTTTGTTGATCGCCTCCGGGATGGCCTACTTCGCCGAGCGAGAAGCCCAACCGGTGGCGTTCGGGAGCATTCCCGCGTCCATCTGGTGGGCGATCACGACCATGACCACGGTCGGCTATGGCGACGTCGTTCCGGTGACCGTGATGGGGCGCATCGTGAGCGGCGTGATCGGCGTGATCGGGATGGGGATGGTGGCCCTGCCGGCCGGGATCCTGG
>JBFJNB010000364.1:0-3615 GCA_041633655.1 Lysobacterales bacterium
CCACCAGCTTCAAGGTCACCGGGCTCGGGTCCCACGCCGGCGCGCGATAGCCGACCGGCCGCCGCCCGCCGATCCGCTCCAACACCGCGATGCTCTCGCGTAACCGGTTGAGTTCCTCCGCGGGACCGAGCAGCCGGGGCGACTCGTGCTTAACGCCGTGGGCGCCGAGTTCGTGCCCGCCGCGGGCGATCGATCGGATCGCCTCCGGATAGCGCTCCGCAACCCACGACGGGACGAAGAAGGTCGCCTTTAGCTGGTGGCGTGCCAGCAGCCCCAGGATCTTCGGCAGCGCGACCCCTGGGCCGTAGGCGCCCTGGGAGACCGGGCCGACCGGGCCGGTCATCGCTTCCGGATCGTCCCACCACAGCGTTTCGGCGTCGAGGTCGAACGACAGCGTCACCGCGACTGACGCCTCGCCAGGCCATGGGGTCGGTTGCGCGATCGCGGTGCCCCAGGCCCAGATCGCCACGCCGGCAAACCAACAGCAGAGCGACGACAGCGGTCGGGACTTCATGGGGAACCATGATAGCCGGTTTTGGCCGGCGCTCAGGCTCCGATCAGCGCGCGGATCTCGCGCTCTTCGATCGACGGGTTCGCGCCGTCGCGGGTGGCGACCAGCGCCCCCAGCGCGCATGCGCGGCGCAGCGCCTCAGGCGGCGTCTCCGCGGAGAGCATCCCCCACAGCCAGCGCGCGAGGAACGAGTCGCCGCAGCCGATCGTGTCCACGACCTCGACGTCGAATCCGGGCTGCTCGATCAGCGCCCCGGCGTGCAGCAGCAGCGCGCCGTCGCCGCCCAAGGTCACGCAGACCGCGTCCAGGCCGTAGCGCGCGGCGAGCCCCGCGATCCGCCGGTCCCGGTCACCGCCGATCCGGCTCCAGTCGGCAAGCAGGTCGAGCTCGTGCTCGTTGAGCTTGATCCAGTTGGAGCTTTTCAGCAGCGCCTCGATCCGCTCCCGGTCGACGAACGGCGGACGCAGGTTGACGTCGAATACCCGCAGTCGGGCGGCTTCGATCAGCTCGCGCAGGGTCGCGCGCGACACCTCGTGACGGGCCGCCAGCGACCCGAACACCAGCACGTCCGGGTCGGTTTGCGCGCGGTCGCGCTCGATGAAATCCCAGGCGGCCGGCTGTTCGATCTCGTAGCGCGCCTCCTGCGGGTCGCTGAGATCGACCAGCACCCGGCCGGTAGGGTGACGGGGGTCGATCTGGACCCGGTCGGTGGCGAGCCCTTGGTCCGCCAGATAAGCGAGCAGTCGCTCGCCGAGATTGTCGTTGCCGACCCGGGTCAGCAGGCTCACCGGCGCACCGAGGCGCTTCAGGTGCAGCGCGACGTTCATCGGCGCGCCCCCAGGCACCATCCCGCCCGGCGGCAGGTCCCACAGCGCCTCGCCGAAGCACAGAATCTCCCGCACTGGCTATCCGGCCGGCACCGCCAGGTCGGCGCAGAACGCGTCCGGGGACAGCCGGATGATCGACACCGTCGCGTCGGGGAACGCGTCGTCGTCGAAGTCGAACTCAATCTCGCCGCTGAAGCAGTCGAAGAACCGGATCGTCATCGTGCCGATCGCCTCCAGCATCGTCGGGGTCGGGTCGTTGAACACCCCGCCGGTGTTGCGGAAGATCGTCAGCATCGCGGTGTCGCCGTCGAACGATCCGCTCGCGGTCAGCCAGCGGTGCTGGGTGCTGCCGAAGGTGTCGGCGTCGTCGCCATCCGGGGGCTCGACGTGGAAGGTGAACCAGGCGACGAAGACCTCCTTGCGCTCCCCGTCGTCGATCACGTCGAACAGCCACCCCTGGCCGGCGGTCGCGGCGTTGAACCAGGCGCCCGAAAGCCCCGCGTTGATTTCGAAGCCGACGACCTCGGTGAAGGTCGTGAACACCACGTTCCCGCTCCCGATCGCGGTCAGCACCCCGGAGACCAGCACCGGCAGCTCCGACAGCGCGCCGCCGTCGAAATTCAGCCGGACCAGCGAATTGATCTTGTCGACCACCGCCATCCCGTCACCGATGACCCGGCCGAACACGGTGAAGCCGCCGTTTTGACCATCCAGATCGTCGGAGTTGTCGTCCATGTTGATGAACCACTGGCTGGTCGCGCTGTTGGGGTCGCCGCTGACCTTGGCCATCGCGACGGTGCCGCGAATGTTGGACTCACCGAATTCGTTGGCGATCGGGGGGTCGGTCGGGACCGGGACGAACGACGATCCGTCGAAGGTGAAACCGCCGCCCTGGACCACGAAGCCGTGGCTGGAGCGGTGCACGATTGAACCATCGAAGCGCCCGCTGCGCACGTAAGCCAGGAAATTGGCCACCGTGTTCGGCGCCTGCTCCTCCAGCAGGTCGATGTAGAAGCGGCCGAGCGGGGTGTCGACCCGCACGATGGAGGCCGCGGCCGGTGCGGCCAGCATCAGCGCGGCCAGGATCATGGGTAGGGTTCTTTTCATTACGGGCGCCTTGGCTTGGTCTGTGGGGCTTGTAGCGGAAATCGGCCCCGGTGTCGACCGCGGGCCGGTACAATGGCCTCGGAACGACGATCGGGAGACGCTGGAGGTCACTGACAGATGTCCGACAAGAAATTCGCATCGCAGGCCGACCTGGAACCCAAACAGGTCTCGTTCACGCGATTGTCCGAGCACGCGTGGGCCTACACCGCCGAGGGCGATCCCAATAGCGGGGTCGTGGTCGGCGACGACGCGGTGATGCTGCTCGACACCCAGGCCACTCCGGTGATGGCCCAGGACGTGATCGCCCGGATCCGCACCGTGACCGACAAGCCGATCCGCTACGTCGTTCTGAGCCACTATCACGCGGTCCGGGTGCTCGGCGCGTCGGCCTACGACGCCCAGGAGATCATCGCCAGCGAGGACACCTACGACCTGATCGTCGAGCGCGGCGAGCAGGACTATCAGTCCGAGTTCGAGCGCTTTCCAAGGCTGTTCCAGGGCAATGACTCGGTGCCCGGCCTGACCTGGCCGACGATGACCTTCCGCGGCAAGATGACGGTCTGGATGGGCCAGCTCGAGGTCCAGTTGCTGCAGCTCGGGCGCGGCCACACCAAGGGTGACACGGTGGCCTGGCTGCCAGCCGAACGGGTGCTGTTCAGCGGCGACCTGGTCGAATACGGCGCCACCCCGTACACCGGCGATGCGTACCTCAAGGACTGGCCGGCGACCCTGGATGCGATCGCCAGACTGAAACCGGCGGCGCTGGTACCGGGCCGCGGCGATGCGCTGACCAGCCCGGAGACGGTCGCCGAGGCGATCGAGGGGACCCGCGCGTTCGTCACCCGGATGTTCGAATCGGTTCGAAAGGGGCGTGCCGCCGGGCACGATCTGAAGACGATCTACCGGAACACCTACGAGACGCTGAAACCCGACTTCGGTGACTGGGTCATCTTCGATCATTGCCTGCCGTTCGACGTGACCCGCGCGTTCGACGAGGCCGGCGAGTATCCCGATCCGCGGATCTGGACCGCCGAACGCGATCAGGTGATGTGGCGGGAGCTGGAAGCCTGAACAGGCTACGGGCGACAGCGTCCAGCGACGGCCTCGAGCTGGTTTACTGGGCCAGCGGCGCGCCCGCTGACCGGTGCATGCTGCTGCTGCACGGCGGCG
>JBFJNB010000365.1:0-3604 GCA_041633655.1 Lysobacterales bacterium
ACAGCACGACGCTGTAACCATCTTTCCTGTCTGCGTCGTCGAAGCGCCAGCGCCCGTCGGCGTAGAGACCGACCAGCGCATCGAGCCAGCCGGCGCCGTACAGGTCGGGCCACTGATCCGCGAATCTCAGGTGCACCTCGATGATCCGGGCGCCGATGGTCTCGACGTTGGCCATCCCGCTGTACCCGGCGAGGTGTTGCTCCAGCCAGGTGCCGCAATATCTTTCGATTTCGGGGCGCGGCTCGGCCAGCACGGTCCAGTAGTCGAACTTGCCCTCCCCCAGCGGCGCACCGATCACGTGCCGCCACCAATGTGGCTTGCCGTCGACCAGCGCCACGTCGGACGACACGTGCTCGCCTTCCAGCAACTGCATCCAGAAATGGCCCGGGCGCTGGTAGCGCTGGTATTCCTTCGAGGTGCGCAGCACCCGGCTGCCGGTGCCCATCCCGCGCATGTTGTACACCGGCTTGCTGAACACCGGATAGGAAGGCGGGTCCATCCCGTGCAGCCCGCAGGCGAGCTCCTGGCTTTCGGCCACCGCCAGCTTGTTGAACAGCCAGCGGTATTTCGGGTACAGGCGGTAAGCGTCCGATTCCTCGGTCGGGATCTCGACCTCGCTGGGGCAGCGCACGTCCTCGAAATACTGCATCCGCCAGGGATCCCGCTCGATGATCGGCATGGTTCAGGCTCCGCCGTCTCAGCCGCCGGTCTTGGCCAGCGCCCGTTGAAACGCCGGCCGCGCTCGCGCGCGCTCGAGGTAAGCCTCGAGCCTCGGATACGGTCCCAGCAGTTCCAGGCGCTGGCCCAGCGAAGCCATGTACGCAATGCCAATGTCAGCCGCACTCAGCGACCCACCGAGGATGTAGTCCCCGTCTCCCAGGCGCTCGCTCAGGTAGCCGAAATGCAGCGCGATCTCGCCGGCGGCGAACTCATCGAGCAATCCGGATGGCTGTCTCGCGCGCTGGAGCAGCAGGGTCAGCAGCAGCGGTGCGAACATCGATCCCTCCGCGTAGTGCAGCCACTGGGTGAACTCGACCCACGCCGACAGGTCCGAGCGCGGTGGTGACAGGCGGTGGTCGGGATCGTATTTCTCCAGCAGATACGTCGCGATCGCACCGGATTCGGCGATAACCATGCCGCCGTCCTCGATGACCGGCGACTTGCCCAGGGGATGGGCGTTTTTCAGCGCCGGCGGGGCGCGCATCGTTTTCGGGTTTCGATGGTAGATCTCGAGCCGGTAGTCCAGCCCGAGTTCCTCCAGCAGCCAGACGGTGAATATGGAGCGGCCGAGGACGAGATGATGAACGGTGATCATGATGATGTGCCTTCCTGACGATGCCGGGCCGGCGCCGCGGCGCTCGCCGCCGGGAGCCTGAGGTTGCGCACCAGTTCGCGGACCTCGTGGCGGGCCGCAACGTGGGAGATCTGGGTCAGTCCCATGCCCGGAATCGCGTCGATGTCCATCATCGTCAGGCCGTCCGGAAACATCTCGCGATAGATCACGCGCTCCGACAAGCCTGGGACGCGGCGGAAGTTCAACAGCTTCTGGAGCGCCGCGAGCGCGGCGTCGACGCGCTCGTTGTTGCGCGAATTCAACGTCGCTATCCGGTTTGCCGTGACCACCCAGTCGAGCGGCTTCAGCTCGGAGGCGGATCGGAACTTGCGGCTGTCGAACACGGTTTCCGCGTAGTGGCTCAGGCGCGCGACCCGGCCATTCCGGCTATCGATGCGACCGAGCACGTCGAGATCGACGAAGCTGTCGTTCAGCGGCGTCACCAGCGTGTCGGCCAGCGCGTGGGCCAGCCGCGCCATCGGCGAGTGGCTTCCCGGACAGTCGATGACGATGAAATCGACGGTGCTTCGCAACGGCCCCAGCGCGGACTCGAGCAGGCGTTCAGCAATGGCGCCGGAAGGGAGCTCGCCAGCGGCTGGTTCCCCGATCGGCGCATAGCTCGGCAGCGGCAATTCGATTCCGACCCGGGCGGCGTAGCTGCACCGGTTGTCCAGGTAGCGGCCGATGCTGCGCTGGCGCGTATCCAGGTCGATGACGCCCGCGCTGCGGCCCTCGCGCAGCAGGCACACGAGTACGTGCATCGCCAGCGTCGACTTGCCGGTCCCCCCTTTTTCGTTGCCGAAGACGATGACGTGCGCCACGCCGCGGATAATACCGCATGCGGCGCCCGGCGTGGGTCAGTCGTACCCCCAGATCGACGCGGCGATTGCGGCCACGTCCCCGCCGCGCCGCTCGAGAAGTCGATCGACGGTGGTGTCCGGGTCGCGCACCGCCAAACCGCCGCGGGCGGCCTTGTGCTCGTACATCGCGGCGTCGGCGCGTGCCAGCATCCTCGCGACCGTTGTGCCTGCGTCGGGACGGCATCCAAAAGAGCCGATGCTGTATTCGATCCGGTACGGACGCGCCTCCCGCACGCAGGCCTCGGTCAGGTGGTCGTTCAGCCGATCGATGCAGACCGGTAGCTGGCCGTCGCGCGTTCCGCTCAGGAACACACCGAATTCGTCGCCCCCAAGTCGGCCAACGACGTCACTCTCGCGGAACACCCGCAGCAGGCTTAGGCTAAATGTCTTCAGCGCGCGGTCGCCCTCGGCGTGCCCCCAGCGATCGTTGATGGGCTTGAAACCGTCCAGGTCGAACACCGCGACCGTCGCCTGCTGCCCGGCTCGGCGGCACGCGTTCAGCGCATTGTCGGCCAGCAGACCGAATCCACGCTGGTTCGAAAGTCCGGTCAGCTCGTCGGTCGTGGCCAGATCCAGCGCGGTCAGGTTTTCCTCCACCATGTGCGCCAGATCCCGGAGCAGGTCCAGGTCCTCGGCGCCCGGCGATCGAGGGACCCGGTCGATCACGCACAGGGTCCCGACCTTGTGGCCATTGGCCTTGATCGGGCAGCCGGCATAAAAGCGGATGTCCGGGTCCGCGGTCACCAGCGGATTGTCCCTGAAGCGCACGTCGCGGCGCGCATCCGGAATCACCAGCGGCTCGTCGTCCAGGATGGCGTGGCCGCAGAAGGACACTTCCCGGGACGTCTGGCAGGCGTCGAGCCCCTGCCGCGACTTGAACCACTGGCGGTCGGCATCGACCAGGCTCACCAGTGCAATCGGTACCCGCAGCACGCGCCTGGCCAGGCGCGTGATCCGGTCGAAGCGTTCTTCGGCCTCGCTGTCGAGCAGACCCAGGCCGCGCAGTGCGGCCAGTCGAGCCCGTTCGTCAGCGGGCTTTGGGGGCGGAACCATGCGTACGTCTCCTTTCGAACCAGGGCGCGGGCACCGGCCGACCCGTCACCAGTCAGTGCTATCGGCGCTTGCGGCAATAACTTGAGGGCGCCTTGTGCCCCGTGCCGCGAGCGGAGATACTTCCCGGTTCATTGGCGACGGAACGAACATGACCGAGCAACGCTTTTCCGGGACCGACAGCTACGTCGCGACCGACGACCTGATGATGGCGGTCAACGCCGCGGTCACGCTGGAGCGCCCGATCCTGATCAAGGGGGAACCGGGCACGGGCAAGACCCAGCTCGCACAGGAAGTGGCCTCCGCGCTCGACCGGCCGTTGTTCGAATGGCACATCAAATCGACCACGAAGGCCCACCAG
>JBFJNB010000366.1:0-3601 GCA_041633655.1 Lysobacterales bacterium
GAATCGATCTCGCTGGACCTGATCTACGGACTGCCGCGGCAGACGCCCGAGAGCTTCGCCGCGACGCTGGACCGGGTGCTGGAAATCCGGCCGGCGCGCCTGGCCGTTTACAGCTACGCCCACCTGCCGCAGATGTTCAAGGCCCAGCGCATGATCAAGGAAGGAAGCCTGTGCCCGCCGGAGACCAAGCTGGAGCTGATGGCGCAGACGGTCGAACGGCTCCAGGGCGCCGGTTACGTGTACATCGGGATGGACCATTTCGCGCTGCCCGAAGACGAGCTGGTGGCGGCCCAGCAATCAGGCGACCTGCACCGCAACTTCCAGGGCTACTCGACCCACGCGCGCACCGACCTGATCGGGCTCGGAATGAGCGCGATCAGCGACCTGGGCGACGCCTACAGCCAGAACCTGAAAACCCTGCGTGAATACGGCGACGCGCTCGAGGCCGGCCGGCTGCCGCTGTGGCGCGGGGTCGAACTGGACGCCGACGACCGGATCCGGCGCGACGCGATCAACGAGCTGATGTGCTACAGCCGCCTCGACCTGCCGGAACTCGGGCGCCGCTTCGAGATCGACGCGAGCCGCTATTTCGCCACTGAGCTGGCGGCGCTGGAGCCGCTCGCTGCCGACGGGCTGGTGAGCGTGGAGCCGGACCGGGTCACGGTGACCGACGCCGGGCGGCTGCTGCTGCGCCCGGTCGCGATGGTGTTCGACCGTTACCTGGCCGAGGCGGCCGCGACCGAGCGCCACTCCAAGGTCATCTGAGCGAAAATCCCGGGAACTCGCGCGCCGTGCGGGTTACCATTCCCGGGTGTACGACCCCAAGCGACTGTACCGGATTGCCCATCAGGGTCTGAGCGACCTGTGGCCGGCGCTGCGCTTAGCGTTCAATCGCGACCCCAGCGACGATCGCCTGAACCTGGTGTACGGACCGTGGCCGCGCGCGACCGTGATCGCTCTGGCGGTCGCCGGCATCTTGCTGGGCGAGTCGTGGGCGCGGCTTGGCCCGGCTCTTCCCTTCGGCGAATACGTGCACTGGCCGGCGGTCGCGGTCGGCGCGATCTTCGCCGCGCTGATTCGCCGCTACCTGTTCGGGGGCGATGCGCGCGACGACGACTTTCCGTGGTTGGCCGCATCGCTGGTGCCGGCCTTCGCGCTGGTGATGCTGGTCTCGCCGCTGCTCGGGATCACCCGCGTGCAACCGGCGGACGCCGCGGCTCAAGCCGAGCCCTCGACGGTCGGCCTCGGCGACGTGCTGGTTGCGGTGACCGACGAGATCGGCATCGCCGCGGCGATGACCATCGCCGTGGCCACGCTGTGTTTCAGCCGCCGGTGGGCGCGGGCGCTGTTCGACCTGGGTGTCCGGCTGGCGGTGTTCAAGGTCATGGTCTGGGTCACCGCGCTGGTGCTGCTGGAAATCGAGATCGTAAGCCGCGTGGTCGGCGCGATGGTCCACGCGCTGACCGGCTGGAGCATGCCCGAGTGGCTCAAGGAGCTGTCGGACCAGTTGAGCTACGCGGGGCTGCTGACGGTCGCCTACCTGGCGGTGATCGGCGCCACCTGGACTGTGTGCCGGCGCAGCTTTCCGGAGCTCCTGGAACACGGCCAGGTCAACATCCTGGACGCGATCGTCGCCCAGGCAAACGACCCCGAGGCCGCGGCAAGGCGCGAGCGGCGCCGCCAGCGCAAGGAGCGCAAGCGGGCCAGCCGCGCGCCGTGAAGTTTTACGACTGCCGCACCGCGCCGAGCCCGCGCCGGGCTCGCATCTTCATCGCCGAGAAGGGGATCGCGGTCGAGACCGTCGAGGTAGATCTCGCCGCGGGGGAGCAGTTCAGCGACGCCTTTCGCCGCCTCAATCCGCGCTGCACGGTGCCGGTTCTGGAGCTGGACGATGGCACCGCGATCGGTGAGAACGCGGGGATCGCGGCCTATCTGGAAGCGGTCTGCCCGCACCCCCCGCTGCTCGGTCGCGACCCGCGCGACAAGGCGCTGGTCGCCGCCTGGAACGCCCGCTGCGAGGCCGAGGGCCTGCACGCGGTGGCCGAATGCTTTCGCAACCGCGCCAGGGGCCTGCGCGACCGGGCGTTGACCGGCGGGCGGGCCTATCCGCAGATACCGGAACTGGTCGAGCGCGGCCGCCTGAGGACACTGGAGTTCTTCGATACGCTCGAGCGGCGTCTGGCCGACGCTCCCTATGTCGCCGGCGAGCACTTCAGCGTTGCCGACATCACGGCGTTGTGCGCGGTCGACTTCGCCGCCTGGATCAAGCTCGAACCGGGAGACGATCGGCCGCATCTGCGCCGCTGGCACGCCGCTGTCACGGCTCGCCCCAGCGTGCAGTAGGCTTTCCCGCTCAGCCGTTGGTCATCTGGTCCTTCGCGTCGTCGACCTCGGCCGCGATTTCACCGATCAGCGTTGGGGTCCAGTCGACGCCCGGCCAGGTGCGGACGAACTTGATGACCGACGGCACCGACCGCAGCGCCGGCGGGGCGAACTCGACCTCCCGGGACTTGCGAATCAGCAGCGTCGCGACGTTGACCAGGTCGGTGAGATCGGGCTCGGGTCCGCCGGTGTGGTGCCAGACCTCGCGATTGCGGACGATGTCGATCAGCGCCGGATCGAAATCCCACGCGGACAGCATCATCACCCCGACCTGGCGCGAGAACTGCTTGATCGCCTGTTCGATGACGCCGGGATTGGCAGCCACGTCGAGCCGCGCCGGCGCCGCATTGATCAGCGGCAGCGCGCCGATGTTGGCCAGCAGGCCCCCGAGCATCGCCCGGTCGGCGTCCTGGTGGGTGATCCTGCGCGCGATCACCGCGCAGGTCGCGGCCAGCTCCGCGCTCTGGGCCCAGATCTGCCTCAACACCTCGCGCAGCACCGCGGAGTTGCTGCGAAACAGATTGCGAAGACTGTAGGCGGTCACCGCGTTGACCATGGTGCGCGTGCCGAGACGGTTGATCGCCGCGTTCAGGTTCTCGGCCGGGTAGCGGCTGCCGAAGGTCGCCGAGTTGGCCATCTTGAGAACGAACGACGCAACCCCGGGGTCGCCCTGGAGGACCCGGCTGAGCTCGTTGAAGCCGGCCGATTTGTCGCGCGCCACCGTGCGCAGGCTGAGCGCCAGGTGGGGGAGGCTGGGCAACGGCACCTTGCCCTCTTGAACGTCTCGAAAGATGGCCGTGAAGATGCCGTTGACGGTGCTGGCGGCAGCGGTTCGCGGCCGCCGGGTCGTGGTCTGGGCTTGCAGCACGCTGGAGTTTTCCTGTTGGTTACCCGATTCGCGGGTCCGCTGGTGGAAATGATCGGCGCGAGACGGGAAAACTTGAGCCGCGGGGCGACCGCTCCCGCGTGGCGAAACCTCAGACGGCGGCGGACCGCCTGGCGAAGCGGAGATAGAACGCCGCGGCCAGCCCGTTGGCGCCGAAAATCATCGCCATCACGACGATCTGGTAGCGCACCGCCACCAGCGGCGAAACCCCGGACAGGATCTGCCCGGTCATCATTCCGGGCAGCGAGACCAGCCCCACCGCGAACAGCGAGTTGGTGATCGGGATCAGCGCCGCAGCCAGCGCCGCGCCGCGCGCCTGCGCGTACTCGCGTC
>JBFJNB010000367.1:0-3575 GCA_041633655.1 Lysobacterales bacterium
AAGCGCTGGCCACCCTGGTGGTCAACACCATCCGCGGGATCGTCAAGGTCGCGGCGGTCAAGGCCCCCGGCTTCGGTGATCGGCGCAAGGCGATGCTGGAAGACATCGCGGTGCTGACCGGCGGCACGGTGATCTCGGAAGAGGTCGGGATGTCGCTGGAGAAAGCCACCCTGGAAGACCTGGGTACGGCCAAGAAGGTCCAGATCACCAAGGAAAACACCACCATCATCGACGGTGCCGGCAGCCCCGCCAAGATCAAGGGCCGGGTCGAGCAGATCCGCGCTCAGATCGAGGAGGCCACCTCCGATTACGACAAGGAGAAGCTGCAGGAGCGGGTGGCCAAGCTCGCCGGCGGCGTTGCCGTGATCAAGGTCGGTGCCGCCACCGAGGTCGAGATGAAGGAGAAGAAGGCCCGCGTCGAGGACGCGCTGCATTCGACCCGCGCCGCGGTCGAAGAGGGCGTGGTTCCGGGTGGCGGGGTCGCGCTGATCCGGGCGCTGGCCGGGCTCAAGGGCCTGAAAGGCGACAACACCGATCAGGACATGGGCATCAGCATCGCCCGCCGGGCGATGGAAGAGCCGCTGCGCCAGATCGTGGAGAACTCCGGCGCCGAGCCGTCGGTGATCGTCAACGACGTCAAGAACGGCAGTGGCAACTACGGCTACGATGCCGCGACCGGCGAGTTCGGCGACATGGTTGCGCTGGGGATCCTCGATCCGACCAAGGTGACCCGCTACGCGCTGCAGAACGCCGCCTCCGTGGCCGGGCTGATGATCACCACCGAAGCGATGGTGGCCGAAGCCCCGAAAGAGGAGTCGGAGCGGGCCGGTCCTCCCGACATGGGCGGCATGGGCGGCATGATGTAAGCGTTTGCCGAACCCTTTCGTTCGATGGAAAACCCCGCCTCGCGCGGGGTTTTCTTTTTGGGCTAAAGAGCCTCGACCCGATCGGCGAAGTCGTCGACCGCGTCCCAGTCGGTGAACTCGTAGGTCCCGTTCGGGTCGGTTGGGCCCTTGGTCATCCACATGATGAAGCGGATGATCTGGCGGTCCCAGAACCGATACCGCGGGTAGTCGATCTTGCCCCCGAACACCGCCGCGTGCTGGGGCTGCCAGTCGAGCCGCGCCAGGAACTTGCGCACGTAGGGGTTGGTCTCGGGGGTGCGTTTCTCCGGCTTGCGGGCCACCGCGTTGACGGAGAAGAACGCGTGCGGGGTGCGCTCGAGCAAGTCGCGGTTGCCTTGGATGAACTGTCCCACTAGCGGGTTGTGCTTGCCGTAGCGGATGCTCGCGCCGATGACGATCTTGTCGAATCCATCCGGGACTGCCTGCGGCGCCTCGATCGGATGGATGCTGACCCGATGGTCGGCGCCGCGCAGCCGCTCGGCGATGCGCTCGCAGATCGTCAGCGTGTGCCCGTCGGTGGTCGAGTAGATGATCAGGATGTTTGCCATGACGAGGATTCCCTAAAGACGCGCCAGGCGCTCGGTCAGCAGCGCGTAGAATCGGTCCGCGTCGACCCGGTAGGCCCACTCGGCGTTTTTGGGTCGCCCGGAGATGCCCCAGAAATCGACCGCGGTATGGCCCATCGTCAGCTCCGATGAGATCTCGACCTCGACGTTGCAGGCCCGGGTCTCGAACATCTCCGGCTCCAGCAGGTAGGCGATCGTGCACGGGTCGTGCAGCGGGGCGCCGTCGAAGCCGTACTTCTCCCGGTCGTAGCGCTGGAAGTACTCCAGCATCCCGCAGACCTGGGCCGCAACCCGGGTGCCGAGCGCCCGGATCGGCTCCACCCGGGCGCGGGTGGCCAGCACCTGGTGGGTCACGTCCAGCCCCATCGCGACGATCGGGCGCCCGCAGTTGAATACGACCCGCGCGGCATGCGGATCCACCAGGATGTTGAACTCGGCCGACGCCGAGGTGTTGCCGCCCTCGCGCAGCGCCCCGCCCATCAGCACGATGCGTTTGATCCGGGACGCGATCTCGGGCGCCATCACCAGCGCCATCGCGACGTTGGTCAGCGGGCCGGTCGGCACCAGGGTCACCGGTTCCTCGGCCGCGAGCAGGGTCTCGACGATGAAGTTCACCGCATGCCGCGGGTTCAGCGGGCAGGCCGGCTCATGGATGTCCATCCCGTCGATGCCGGTCGAGCCATGCACGTTCTCGGCGGTAATCAGCGCGCGCACCATCGGCCGCGGGCAGCCGGCATAGACTCCGACGTCGCCGCGCCCGGCCAGCTCGCACATCAAGCGCGCGTTGCGCTGGGTCAGTTCGAGCGGCACGTTGCCGGCAACCGCGGTGACCCCGAGCACCTCGAGCGCGTCCGGGGATGCCAGCGCCAGCAGCAGCATGATCGCGTCGTCCTGTCCCGGGTCGCAGTCGATGATGATTTTCTCGGCCGGCATCTAGTGTCCTGTCGTCTCGCACGGAGCGGAAATGATCGGGCGTTCGCGCCGGAAAAGCCAGCCGCCCGGACGGGCCGAGCGATATGCTGACGGGCATTTGGGAATCCAGCCATAGCCCTGGGGGCTGACGAAGGACAAGATCGAGCGGCGGCAGGGACGCCGCGCCACGATCCGGAGGGATCCGATGCGATGGATCGCGTTGACGTTGTTGCTGGCCGGGGTTACCGGCGCGGCGACCGAAATCTACCAGTGGGAAGACGCCGACGGCGTCGTCCATTTCAGCGACCGGCCGCCGACGAACCTCCCGGCCGAGCAACGGCCGGTCGGCGAGCCCAGCGTGGTCGAGGCCTGGCGCGCCGGGATCAAGCCGAGAGCCAAGCCAGCGCGAGCAACCGGCAGGTCCCGCGCGATGGCGGTCGAGGCCCGGCGCGCGCGGGAGGAAAAGCGCGCCGAGCAATGCCACCGCGCGCGCCAGCGCCTGGCCGAGGTCCGCGCCAAGCGCCGCGCCGGCTACAAGGCTTCCGAGGGCCGCTCGCTCAAGCGGCGCGCCGCGCGCTACCAGCAGGACGTGCGCTTCTACTGCGGAAGCTTTAGCTGATCGGAAGACCGGACCCCGGGCGCGCTATACTCCGGCGCGTTCCATTCGAGGGCGATGCGGATGCGGTGGATCGGAATGTGCCTGCTGCTGGCGGCGGGACTGGCCCCGGGCGAGACCGAGAGTGAGCGCTTCCGCGCGTTGTACCAGAAGGAGTGGGCATTCCGGCTCAACGAGTTTCCGCTGCTGGCGACCTCGCTCGGCGACGATTCCGGCGCCGCGGCGCTGGGCCAGGTCGCCGAGGCCGATCAGCGCCGCCGCTACGAGTACTGGAAGGGCATCGCGCGTGAGCTGGGCGCGATCGATGCGACCGCGCTTTCGGTCGCCGAACAGGCCGACTACGCGATCTTCGAGCGTCAGATCCGGGGATTCGTGGAGGACTACGAGTTCGGCGCCTACCTGATCCCGCTCAACAGCGACTGGGGGTTCCATATCGAGTTGGCGCGATTGCCGGACGAGGTCCCGCTTGCCACCGCGGCCGACTACGAAAATTACCTGGCGCGGCTGGCCCAGGTCCCGCGGGTCATCGATGAGAACATCGCGCTGATGCGCGAGGGCATGAAGCGCGGCATGACC
>JBFJNB010000368.1:0-3569 GCA_041633655.1 Lysobacterales bacterium
CGCCGAGGAATACCTGAACATGCACGAGGACGGCGCCCACACGCCGGGCCCGCACCCCGACGCGCTGAAGTTCCTGATCGAGGAGCGCGACGTGTGCGGCTTCGGCAGCGAGACCGTCGGCACCGACTGCGGCCAGGCGCACCTGTTCGATCCGCCGTTTCCGTGCCACAACATGATGCACGGGGCCAACAAGTTCGGCCTGGCGAGCCTGAACAACCTCGACAAGCTCCCGCCCAAGGGGGCGGTGATCGTCGCCGCGCCGCTGAAGATCATCGAGGGCTCCGGCAGTCCGACCCGGGTGCTCGCGCTGGTATCCGATTAGACTAAGGGTCATTCGGCACCCTGGAGGTCCGGAAATGGCCGAACGATCGTTTGCCAAGGAAGTCCTGAAGCTCCGCGCCGGTGACGGCGAGGAGTTCCGCGGCGAGGGCATCCTGGCCGTGACCAAGGCACTGCTGCAATCCGGCGTCGCCTACGTCGGCG
Source organism: Lysobacterales bacterium (assembly GCA_041633655.1). Lineage (GTDB taxonomy): Bacteria > Pseudomonadota > Gammaproteobacteria > Xanthomonadales > SZUA-38 > JBFGYD01. Next base: position 484 of record JBFJNB010000368.1, read on the forward strand.
GCTACCAGGGCGCGCCGATCTCGCACCTGATGGACGTGCTCTCCGACGCCCAGGAGATCCTCGGCGAACTCGGGGTGCACTTCGAATCCAGCGCCAGCGAGGCGGCCGCCGCGGCAATGCTGGCCGCCTCAGTCAACTACCCGCTGCGCGGTGCGGTCGCGTGGAAGTCGACCGTCGGCACCAACGTCGCCAGCGACGCGCTGGCCAACCTCGCTTCCGGGGGCGTCACCGGCGGCGCGCTGATCGTGATCGGTGAAGATTACGGCGACGGCTCGAGCATCATGCAGGAGCGCACCCATGCGTTCGCGATGAAGTCGCAGATCTGGCTGCTCGACCCGCGCCCCAACCTCCCCAGCATCGTGCGCGCGGTCGAGAAGGGCTTCGAGCTTTCCGAGGCCAGCCGCACGCCGGTGATGGTCGAGATGCGCGTGCGCACCTGCCACGTATACGGCCGCTTCACCGCCAAGGACAACCAGCGCCCTAAAGTGCCGCTGACCGAGGCGATCGAAAACCCGGTGCGCGACGTCAACCGGATCGTGCTGCCGCCGGCGAGCTTTGTGCACGAGCAGGAGAAGGTCAAGGAGCGCTGGCCGGCCGCGGTGGAGTTCATCAAGCGCGAGCGGCTCAACGAGTTCTTTCCGGGCGAGGTCGACGATTTGGGGATCGTCGTGCTCGGCGGGCTCTACAACACGCTGATCCGGTCGATGGAACTGCTGGGAGTGGCCGATTCGCTCGGCGCGAGCAAGATCCCGATCCTGGTGCTGAACGTCGCCTATCCGCTGGTCGACGACGAGCTGATCCGGTTCTGCACCGGCAAGCAGGCCGTGCTGATGGTCGAGGAGGGCCAACCGGACTACCTGGAGCAGGCGCTGAACACGATCCTGAGGCGCGCCGATCTGAATACCCGGGTCGCCGGCAAGGACGTGCTGCCGATGGCCGGCGAATACACCGGCGACGTGCTGAAGCGCGGTGTGGCCGCGTTCCTGAGGCGGTTCCGCCCCGACCTCGCGCCCCCGGCCGAGATTGCCGCCGCCGAGAGCAAGCCGTTGCTTTCCGCCGACGCGATCCCGGCGCGGCCGCCGGCGATGTGTACCGGCTGCCCCGAGCGCCCGCTGTTCACCGCGATCAAGATGCTGCAGGCCGAAATGGGCGAGTTCCACGTCAGCGCCGACATCGGCTGCCACCTGTTTTCGATCCTGCCGCCGTTTCACATCGGCAACACCACGATGGGTTACGGGCTGGGCGCGGCCGGCGCGTCGGCGTTCAACGTCAAGGCGAAGAAACGCGCGATCAGCATCATGGGCGACGGCGGGTTCTGGCACAACGGGCTGACCAGCGGGATCGGCAACGCGGTGTTCAACCAGAGCGACAACCTGACCATCGTCGTCGACAACAGCTACTCGGCCGCGACCGGCGGCCAGGACCTTTTGTCCTCTCGCGCGCAGAACCCGACCCGCAGCACCAAGCACCCGATCGAAAAAGCCGTGCGCGGGGTAGGGGTCGAATGGGCCCGGACGGTGACGACCTACGATCTCCAGAAGACCAAAGCCGCGCTCAAGGACGCGCTGACCAGCGACCAGCCCGGGCCCAAGGTGCTGATCGCCGAGTCCGAGTGCATGCTCAACCGCCAGCGCCGCGAAAAACCGCAGATGATGCGCCGCATCGCCGGGGGCAAGCGCACCGTGCGCACCCGCTTCGGCATCGACCCCGACACCTGTACCGGCGACCGCGCCTGCATCCGGTTGTCCGGCTGCCCGTCGCTGACGATCAAGCCCAACCCCGACCCGTTGCGCCGCGACCCGGTCACCGTGGTCGACAACACCTGCGTCGGTTGCGGTCACTGCGGCGAGGTCGCGCACGCGGCCGCGCTGTGCCCCTCGTTCTACGAGGCCAAGCTGATTCACAACCCCGGCTGGTGGGACCGGTTCACGGCCGGATTCAGGGCCCGAATCATCGGTTTCCTGCAGCGGGGCGCCGAGCGGCGGCTGCTCCGCCAGAGCGTCTAGACCAACGATGAGCACCCGCCCCATCTCGATCGCGATCGCGGCGCTCGGGGGCCAGGGCGGGGGCGTGCTGTCCGACTGGATCGTCGCCGTGGCCGAAGCCCAGGGCTATCTGGCGCAGGCGACCTCGGTGCCCGGTGTGGCCCAGCGCACCGGCGCGACGGTTTATTACCTGGAGGTATTCCCGCGCGCCGAGGCCGAGGCTGCCGGCAGGGAGCCGGTGCTGGCGCTTTATCCGGTGCCGGGCGACGTCGACGTCGTGATCGCCTCCGAGTTGATCGAAGCCGGCCGCGCGATCCTGCGCGGGCTGGTGACCCCGGACCTGACCACGCTGATCGCGTCGTCCCACCGGGTCTACGCGATCGGCGAGACCACCGCTCGCGGCGACGGGACGGTCAACCGCGACGCGGTGATCGCGGCGGGGAAGAAGGCGGCCAGGCGCTTCATCTGCGCGGACCTCGCCGCCGCCGCCGAGCGCACGGGCAGCATCATCAACGCGACCCTGCTGGGCGCGCTGGCCGGCTCCGAGGCATTGCCGTTCCCGCGCGAGGCCTACGAGCAGGCGATCCGCGCCGGCGGCAAGGCGGTCGATGCCAACCTGGCCGGATTCGCGGCCGGGTTCGACCTGGTACAGAGCGAAGCCGGCGATTCGGAGAAAGCACCCCACGAAAGCGCCGAACCGGAAGCGCCCGCGGTCAGTGGGGCCGCGGCCGCGCTGCGCGAGCGCGTGGCCGCCTATCCGGAACCCGCCCGGCGCATGGTTGCAGAAGGCGCGCGTCGTTGCGCCGACTTTCAGGACCTGGGTTACGCGGCAGCGTATCTGGACCGGCTCGATCCGATCCTGGCACTCGATCGGGAATCCGGCGGCGCCGAACACGGCTTCCGCCTGACCGCCGAGACCGGCCGCTATCTGGCGCTCCGGATGTGCTACGAGGACACCATCCGGGTCGCCGATCTGAAGACCCGCGCCAGCCGCTTCGCGCGATTCCGCGATGAGGTCCGCGCCGAGCCGGACCAGATCGTCGACGTGGTCGAGTACCTGCATCCGCGGATCGAGGAGATCTGCGACACCCTGCCCGCCCG
>JBFJNB010000369.1:0-3545 GCA_041633655.1 Lysobacterales bacterium
CCCCCGAGGCCACGATCACCGGCACGTCGGCGGTGTTGCCCACGATCGGCGCCGAGCCCACCAGCCACGCCTGGCGACCCGAAGTGTTGTTCTCGTAGGAGCGTGCAGGACGGCCAAATACGATGTTGCGTCCCTTGGCAATATCGACATATTACCTGCGGTACACGCCTTGTATTTGGCGCTCCTGCGCGCTCTGATAGTCAGCGAACTTCCCAACAGGACACTAGACTGCGCCGGTGAGGAACGCCACCACGCCACCAACACGCCCTTCCAGCCCCGGCGCAGGGACCCACGAGTCCTGGTCGTCCACGCTGGTTTTCCTGCTGGCTTCGGTCGGGGCCGCGGTGGGGCTCGGCAACCTGTGGCTGTTTCCGTACCTGACCGGCACCGGCGGCGGCGGCGCCTTCGTATTGGTCTACGTGATCGCGGTCGGCGTAATCGTCGCGCCGCTGGTGATGGCCGAGATCGTGATCGGCCGCCATGGGCGGATGAGCCCGCCGAACACGCTGCGCAGCCTGGCCGAGAGCATCGGCGCCTCGCCGCGCTGGGCGTGGCTGGGCTGGCTCGGGATGCTGACCCTGTTTCTCGCGTTTTCGTTCTACTCGGTGGTGGCCGGGTGGACGCTGGCTTATGCCTGGAAATCCGCCGCCGGCGTGTACTCAGGATTCGACGCGGAACAGGTCGCGGCGCTGTTCCAGGCGTTCCAGGCCGACCCGCTGGAGATGACCGCGTGGCACGCGGTGGTGATGATCCTGACGATTTGGATCGTGTCTCGGGGCCTGCGCGCCGGCATCGAGCGGGCGGTCAAGAGCCTGATGCCGGCGCTGTTCGCGCTGCTGCTGCTGCTGGTCGGGTACGCGGCGATCGCCGGCGATTTCAAAGCCGCCGCCGAATTCCTGTTCCGCCCGGATTTCTCCAAGCTGACCCCCGGGATCATGATGGCCGCGATCGGGATGGCGTTCGCGTCGGTCTCGGTCGGCTTCGGCGTGCTGCTTACGATGGCGGCCTACCTGCCGACCCACGTGCCGGTGCCGCGGCTGGCCGCGGTGATCGCGGGCGCCGACACGCTGGTCGCGATCCTGGCGGGGCTGGCGATCTTCCCGATCGTGTTCGGCTACGGCCTGGACGCCGCCGGCGGCCCCGGGCTGGTGTTCCTGACCCTGTCGACGGGGTTCGCGCAGATGCCGCTCGGGCGCTGGGTCGGGAGCGCGTTCTTCCTGCTGATGGCGCTGGCCGCGCTGACCTCGACCATTTCGATGGTCGAGGTGCTGATGTCGCGGCTGATCGAGACCCGCCGGCTGACCCGGCCGCGCGGCGCGCTGCTGGTCGGCTCGAGCGCGTTCGTGCTGGGCCTGGCGACGGTGTTTTCCTTCAACCTTTGGGCCGACGTGCGCCCGATCGCCGAGATGACCGTGTTCGACCTGATCCGGTACCTGTGCATCAGCGTGCTGGCTCCGCTCGGGGGCCTGCTGTACGCGCTGTTCGCCGGCTGGTGGCTGCCCGAGGCGCTGCTGCTGGAGGAACTCGGACTCAGCCGCGGACGCCTCTACCGGACCCTTCGGTTCCTGATGCGCTACGTGACCCCGCTGGCGATCGGCGCAGTGCTGATCGCCGGCATCGCGCGGCCAGGCTAGCCTGGAGTGTCTCCCTTGCAGGGTCGGTCGCGCTGACCCGATCGGCGGTCCGCATCGTCTTCGCCGGGTTTCGACGCCTCACATCGCTGGATAATCTGGGACAGCACCTCGATCATGTCGCGTGCCGCGCCGACGACCGATTCCAGATCCGGCGCCTGCTCGAACCAGTCCAGCGCCTCTTCCAAGTCCGAGCCGAGTACCACCGGCGGACCGTCCTGGCGCACCAGGAAAGTCGCCAGCTCGCGGGTCGCCGCGATGCTGTCGGCGAACGCTGTTTCGGCTTCTTTAGCCTCGGCCCGGGTCATCCCGGACCGCGTGTGCTCGCTGAGCGCGGCGCCGAGCCGGCCCCAGCCGTCGGCCAGCGCGCTGATGTCGCCGCAGTTTTGCGCGTGCGTCGAGGCGGTCACCCATAGCAGTCCGGCGGCTCCGATCAAAACCCGCCTGAACATGCAGATGACTCTCACGAGCGTTTTTCGATGATGACCTCGACCCGGCGGTTGAGCTGCCGACCCGCCGCGGTGGCGTTGTCGGCAACCGGGCGGGACTCGCCATGGCCGAGCACCCGCAGCGCACCGGTATCGATGCCGTGCCCGACCAGCCAGTCGCGCACCGCCTGGGCGCGCTGCTCGGACAAGCGTTGGTTGTAGGCATCGGAAGCGATCGAATCGGTGTGGCCTTCGATCCGGATCGGCCTTCCCGAAAAGCCGCGCAACACGCCGACCAGATCGGTCAGGGTTCGCTCGGCGTCGGGCCGGATCCGGGTCGAGTCGAAGTCGAACAGGATCGCGCCGGGCAGGCGCACGATGACCTCGGTCTCCGTGATCTCGGCGTTCAGGTCCCGGAGCCGGTCGTCCAGGCTGCGCTCGGTGCGTTCGACCTCGCGCCGGAAGCCCGCGACCCCGCGGGTACGGTCGACGATGCGCACCATCCGCATCTGCAGCCGGCCGGTCCGACCCGGCTTGAGCGCGACGGTCTTGCCGGCGCCGGCCGCGACCAGGCGCTCAGCCAGCGCCTGTGCCTCCGGCGGCTCGTCGTCCGGCTGGCCGAAAACCAGCAGCGGCGCGATCAGTAGCGCGACGGCGAGCAGGATTCGGGAGCGCATCGGCTACTTGTCGGTGACCGGAACCTCTTCCAGCGGCTCCGTCTCGGCGAAGATCAGGGTAACCGCGCTCACTTCCGGCGGCGGGGCCGGATACTTCGCCCACAGCCGCTTGGTGGCGCCGGGCTTCAGGTAGAAGCTCAGATCCCCGGCCACCGCTTTGTTGCCCTCGTCCAGCAGCACGAAATACTTGGTACCGCTTTCCTCGTCCAGCACGTAGGTGTCGGCGGTGTAGGCGCCGCCGTCGAAGGTAGTGAAGCTGATGCTCTGGTTCTTGCCGCCCGCGTTGCGCAGCACCCACTTGACGGTCAGCACCTGACCTTTGCGCTCCACCGAGGCCACGTCCAGCGTGACCCCGTCCCAGTTCGTCTCGGCCGAGGCGAGGGGTTCCGCCGCCACCTGCGATGCGAGCAGGATTCCGGCCATCACCGAGATGATCGAGGTCAGCCGAGCGTGGCCGAACATCGTCGCGCCCATACTCAACCCTCCTAATTCCAGGGACTGAGGTTGAGTATAGGCGGAAAAACGTCGTCCGGCGTGGGGTCGGCGGCCCGGATCAGCGACGGAACCAGCCTGCGTCGCTAACCGGCCTCCTACCGCGCCGTTGCAGGCGGGTGGCGCATGACCGCGACGACGTCGGCCAGCTCGTCGATCAGCGCCAGGTCCAGCGTGCCGTCGTTGTCGACGTCCATCAGCACCGCGCACGAGGCCGCCGCCGGGGCCGGGAATTCCTGATCGAGCACGAACGCGCCGCCTTCGTTGCGCAGCAGGCTCCAGTCGCCGTCGAAGCTCGACAGGACCCAGTCCAGGTC
>JBFJNB010000370.1:0-3539 GCA_041633655.1 Lysobacterales bacterium
GACCGCGGCCAGAAGCTGTACAACAAAGTGTCCGAAGTGGTAGAAGCGGTGCTGCTCGAGTTCGACGACGACTTATCGACCTTCGAGCGGCTGCTCGAGGACTTCGAGCAGTTTCTGACCAAATCCAGGCGCAGGGCGGAAGTGACCGAAAAACGCACCACCGAGGCAACCGAGGGGCGCGAGCGTCTGCAGCACGCACGCCAGCGCGCGGCGCGGGAGATCGGCGACCGCCTGGAGCGCCAGGAACTCCCGGGGCTGATCGAGGAGCTGCTGCGCAAGCCCTGGGCCAACGCGCTGGTGCTGACCCATCTGCGCCATGGCGAGGACTCCGAGGAGTTTCGCGACGCGGTCAAGTTCGCCGACGATCTGATCTGGACCGCGCGGCCCAAGGCCACCGCGGGGGACGTCGCCCGCCTGCAGTCCGCCCTGCCCCATCTGGCCAAGCGCCTGCGCACCGGGCTGACGATGGTCGCCTATCAGGAAGAGGACATCGCGAAGGTCTTCAAGGGCTTGAAGCAGCTCTACCGCTCGATGATCGACAGCCAGTACCGCGAGCAACTGACGATGCCGGGGCTGGTGGCCAAGCCGCGACCGGCGCCGGCCCCCGTAGTCACCCCGGTCGCGCTGCCCGAGGTGGCCGGTGCAAGCGGTGAGGACATCGTCGCCGCCGCGGCCGACGACGAGTCGCCGGCGGCCCCGGTTGCGGTGGACGAGGCCCGGCTTCGGTGGCTGCGCGACCTGAAGCCCGGGACCTGGTTCGAATTCTGCGACGAAGCCGGCAACAGGGTCCGGGCCAAGTTGTCGTGGAAGAGCCCGATCACCTCCAAGTTCCTGCTGGTCGACCAGAAAGGACTCAAGGTCGCTGACAAGCCGATCGAGGAGCTGGCCCAGGAGATCGTCGCCGGCGACACCGTGGTGCTGGAGGCGGTGCCGCTGTTTCAGCGCGCGCTGGGGGCAATCGCCGATCGGCTGCGGGACGAAAAAGGCCACGGGGGCGGAGACGAAGGCGCCGGCGAAGCACCGTCATCGGCCAGCGAAACCGGCTGACCGTGCCGACCGATCGCCCGCAACCGCCGCGACCCGGCGTAATCGAACAGGACGTGCGCTCGGCGCTGGCCGAGGATCTCGGCCGGGGCGACGTGTCGGCGCAACTGATTCCGGCATCGCGGCGGTCGGTGGCCGAGCTGATCTCGCGCGAGGCCGCGATCTTCTGCGGTAGCGCCTGGGCCGAGGAAACGTTTCGTCAGCTCGACCCGGCGGTCTCCCTCGACTGGACGGTCGCCGACGGCGACCCGATCGCCCCCGGCGACCGCCTGTGTCGGCTGCACGGCCCGTCCCGGGCGCTGTTGAGCGGCGAGCGCTGCGCGCTGAACTTCATCCAGATCCTGTCCGCGGTGGCCACGGCGACCCGGTCCTACGTGGATGCGGTCGCCCACACCCGGGCGCGCATCCTCGACACCCGCAAGACGATTCCGGGGCTGCGCCGGGCGCAGAAGTACGCGGTCGCCTGCGGCGGCGGGCACAACCACCGGTTCGGACTGTACGACGCGTTTCTGATCAAGGAAAACCACATCGCCGCCGCGGGTTCGATCGAGGCCGCGGTGACCGCCGCCCGGCACTTCGGCGCCGAGCTCTTGATCGAAGTCGAGGTGGAAACGCTTGCCCAGCTGGAACAGACGATCGCCGCGGGCGCCGGGCGCGTGCTGCTCGACAACTTCAACCTGGAACAACTGCGCCGGGCGGTCGAACTCGCCGGCGGCCGGGTGGAACTGGAAGCGTCCGGCGGCATTGAGCTGTCCGCCGTCGCGGCCGTCGCCGAGACCGGGGTCGACTTCATCTCGGTGGGTGCGCTGACCAAGAACGTGCGCGCGGTAGACCTGACGATGAGGCTTCGGTAGGCGAAGACGCCTCGCGCCGTCGGCGTATTGGCGGTACGCTTGTAGGCCATCTAATCCGGCGAGCCGCCGGGGAGTGAAATGATGCCGCGATTGGCCTGGTTGGTCGGCGCTCTCGCGCTCGCAGCGTGCGGTCCGCGGAGCGCGTCCGAAGCGCCCGGCGGCGGTGCGGTCGCGGTTGACTACGTGCTGACGGCGGATCACACGCACAACAAGTTCAGTGCCGCCATCCCGCCCGCGATCACCGTTCCATCCGGCGCCGTCATCGAGGCACATACGCAGGAAGCTACCGGAGGCCAGCTTTCCCTTGGCTCGACGGTTTCCGATCTGAAGGCGGTAAACGTAGATCTGATCCACGCGCTGACGGGACCGGTCTACGTCGAGGGGGCGGCGCCCGGGGATACGCTTGCGGTGACGCTGATCGAATTGGAACCTGGCGACTGGGGCTGGACCGGGGTGTGGCCCGATTTCGGTTTTCTGGTCGGTGAGGAGAGTCACCTCGACATCAAGACCTACGCGCTCGACAAAGAAACGAACACGGTCGAATTCGCCGAAGGCATCCGGATACCGCTGCAGCCGTTCCCCGGCGTGATGGGGGTCGCGCCCGCGACCGATGAGATGCTCAGCACCATTCCGCCCCGGGCCAATGGCGGCAATCTGGATGATCGGAACCTGGTTGCCGGTACCACGGTCTACTTCCCGGTGTTCGTGGAGGGCGCGCTCTTTTCGATCGGCGACACTCATGCCGTGCAGGGCATGGGAGAGGTCGGCGGCAGCGCCGTGGAAGTCCCGATGCGAATCGTCTACCGGGTCGAGGTCATCAAAGGCGGCCGCGAATTACCCGAGCCGCAATACGAAACCGACGCCTACTATGCGACGACGGGCTTTGCGCCGACGATCGATGAAGCGGCGAAAAAGGCCACCCGCTACATGATCGACCATATCGTCGCGGAATACGGATTGTCGCGCAGCGACGCCTATATGTTGTGTTCGCTCGCCTGCGATCTGAAGATCGCCGAGGTCGTGGACGTCCCCAACATGCTCGTGGCGATGCATCTGCGCAAGGACATTTTTGAGTAGAGCGCCCAGGCGATGGATATCTCTGAGCCAGGGTTGAAGGCAGTGCTCGTGGCGTTGGGCGCGATGGCAGGCGCGTGGTTGCTGCTCAGACTGGTGTCGTGGGCACGCAAAGGCGGCAAGGGAGCGATCCTCGCCGGTGCGCTGTTCGGACTGGGTTTTGTCGCCGACCCGGTGTTCGAGCGCCTGCTGCGCCAGGGGCGATTCCTCGCAGCCCGCGATTAGCCAGGCCAGCGGTGGCGGGCGGTTTTCGGCGCAGCCGAAAGAAGCGCGTCGACTCGGGCCGACCTGCCTGTCCACCAGGCGCCAGCGCAGGAACTGGCCGTCTTCCTCAGCCGGAGTCGACCCGTCCAACACCCCGCGCTACGAAAGGGTAGGCCAAATCGGGGTTGCGGTTGAGTCCATCGCCATCGCACTTGACTCGCCAGGCGCGGGACCGGTTCCGGTTTCGCGCACAGCGCGAAGAAGGGGCCGGTAACGAGCCGACCACCGTCTCCACCACGCAACGAGTCGTGCCCGGCCCGGATTTGGCCGTCTTCGTCAGCCGGAGTCGACCCGTCCAACACC
>JBFJNB010000371.1:0-3533 GCA_041633655.1 Lysobacterales bacterium
GCCGCCCTCGCGGCGCCCGCCGCCCGGCTGCTGTTGTCGGGGATCCTCGCCGACCAGGCCGCCGCGGTCCGTCGCGCCTACCGGCCGGCGTTCGCGCGCTGGCGGACCCGCCGGCGGGACGACTGGGTGCTGCTCGGTGCGCAGCGGCGCGCATGATGTACACCCAGTGCGCCGAATGCGACACGATCCTGCCGGTCAGCGCGGCCGAGCTGGCGCTCGCGCACGGGCAGGTGCGCTGCGGTTCCTGCGGGGCGGTGTTCTTCGCGTTGGAGGCGCTGTGCGAGGAACTGGACATCAACGGCTACGTCCGGACCTGTTTTCACAGCGAGCGGCCCCCGACCCTGAACCGGCCCGGGAGCGGCGATTCACTGATCGACGACCTGTTTCTGAGCCAACCCCCGGAGCTGCCGGCTGATCCGATCGACGACGAGGGTCCGCCGCTGCCGTTGCCGCGCCGGTTGCGCCCGCCGGCGCCGAAGCCGCGGCTGCGAACGCTCCTTTGGAGCGGGGCGGCGGCCGTGCTCCTGATCGCGCTGGCCGCCCAGTGGGGCTCGCAGCAGCGCGAGCGGCTGGCCCGCGATCCGCTCTGGCGACCGTGGCTCGAGCGCGCCTGCGCGGTGCTTTCCTGCCAGGTCCCGCTGGCCGCGGAGCTGGATCAGGTGCGCCTGGTCGGGCGCAACATCCGCCCCCACCCGAGCGTTGCCGGGGCGCTGATCATCAGCGCCGCGATGCAGAACCAGGCGCCCTACCCGCAGCGCTGGCCTACGGTCGAGATCGCGCTCTCCAACCTGAACGGGCGGCCGATCGCGATGCGCCGCTTCGCGCCGCACGAGTACGTAGACGGCGACGCCGGGCTGGATTCGGGGATGCCGCCCGGCACCCTGTTCCCGCTGGTGTTCGAGGTCGTCGATCCGGGCGAGGACGCGGTCGCGTTCGAATTCGCTTTTCGGTAACCGGCTGACGAGCGGCCGTCGCTTTTTGTCCGGCGCCGCGTTATAGTGGCACTCCCGTTCAGGGTCTTGACGGGAAATAGGGGTCTAGAGAAAAACTGCGGGAACGGGACACCCTCGGGGTACCTGAACGGGTAAGGTTATGACGTTTGTTGGAGATGGGCCGGCGCAGCCGCAAACCAAAGTCCAGCCTTCAATTTCCAATCGCGGACACGAAGCCCTGCACCATTGCGTACGGCGCGCCGTGCGGCGTTATCTAAAGGACATGGGTGACCACGCACCGGACGATCTGTATCGCCTCGTGATGAACCAGATCGAAAAGCCGTTGATCGAGGAAGTGCTGAAGTGGGCCGGCGGCAACCAGTGCCGGACCGCCGCCGCGCTGGGGATCAGCCGCGGCACCCTGCGCAAGCGCATCAACGGACACAAGATCGGGGAATAGCGGCCCACCGCCGGGGCGCTTTGCGGACCGCGACACCGAATCCGCCGGTCGCCACCGGCGGCGCTGAGTTCTACCCATCCATGGTCAGTGATCCAGCACCCGGTGCTTGGTCTGCACGAACAACCGATGCGGCACGTGCAACAGCTCGCACAGCCGCCGCAGGTAGTGTTCCTCGTACTTGTCGAGCCGGCCGTCGGCGGCCGCGATCCGCCACAAGCACTCGACGATCCGTTCCTTCTCCTCCAGGCCGCACAGCTCGTTGACGACCTCGACGTGGGGGTAGTAGGAAACGTCGCGGCGGTTCTGTGTCCGGGCCTGCGCGATCAGCTCCTCCACCCGCGCGCGGGGCAGCGCGAACTCTTTCTCCAGCGCTCGGGCCACCGCATCGAGCTCGCTCGGCGCGGTGGACAGGTCCGCCTCGCACATCTCGATCATCAGCGCCGCGGCGGCGAATTCGACATCGCGTTCGGCATCCCCGTCTTCATCCGCGGCCGGATCGCCGAGCCGGCTGCGCAACTGATGCCAGATATTCTTGAAGACCATCAATCCTCCAGCGGCAGCGCGGACGAGCCCGGGACCGGCTCGGCGATTTCACCTTCTGAGTCCAGTGCCGGATAGCGCAGGCCCCGGGTGCGGCAATGGCGTGCGATCTTCGGGTGCAGCCACTCGAAGCGGGTGCGCTCGAACTCGGCCGGATCCAGCCGGCAGCGCTCGTACATGCCTGCGGCCAGCCGCTGGCGCTGGGCCTCGAACAGCATCACCGCGCACGCCACCGAGACGTTGAGCGACTCGACCATCCCCTGCATCGGGATCGTGATCGCCCCGTCGACCAGGGCCAGCGCCGCCGCGCTGACGCCTTCCTTTTCACCGCCGAGCACGAAGCAGACCGGACGGGTCAGGTCGACCGCGCGGAAGTCTTGCGCGCCTTCACACAAGTGCGCCGCGAGGAGCGTGAAGCCCTCGCCCTTGAGCGCGGCCGCGGCCGCGCCGACGTCCGGGTGACGCACGACCCGCACCCACTTCTCGGCCCCCTGGGCCGTCCCGCTGGCCAGAGGCAGTCCGCCCGGCGGCGGCACCGCATGCGCCCGGTACACGCCGACCGCGTCGCAACTGCGCAGCACCGCGGAGAAGTTGTGGACTTTGTGCACCTGCTCGAGCAGCACGCTCAGGTCCGGCTGGCGCTGGGCCAGCCTTTGCATGACCAGCCGATGACGCTCCGGGGTCATGGGATTCCCGGGAGATCGGCAGCTAGCCGCGCAGCAGGGTCACGGTGATCCGGCGCCGGTGCGGGTGCGCGCGGTGCTCCCACAGGTACACCCCCTGCCAGGTGCCGAGGTCCAGGCGGCCCTCATTGATCGGGATCGAAAGGTCGGTATGGGTCAGCGCCGAGCGCACGTGGGCCGACATGTCGTCCGGTCCCTCGGCGGTGTGCTTGAACAGCGGATCGCCGTCGGGCACCAGCCGCGCCATGAATCGCTCCAGATCGTCGAGCACCTGCGGGTCGGCGTTTTCCATGATTACCAGCGACGCACTGGTGTGGTGGATAAACAGCCGGCACAAGCCAACCTCGACGCCCTGCTCGTCGACCAGCGTGCGCAACTGGGAATCGATGTCGTAAAACCCGCGCCCGCGGGTCGCCACCAGCAGCGTGTGGTTGCTGATCAGGGGTTCGACAGGCGTTTCATCCATTGCGTCGGTCCTTGTTCGCTGCAAAATTATCGCATTTTGGGCGGCCGCCATAAACGGCCGGTGGTCACCCTCGGGAGCGCCGCCAGGTGACAATTTCACTTTGTCTTTCCGTCGCTTACGTTCCCGCCCGCATCCAGCCACGCGGCGACCAGCGGGCCGTAGCCGTCGCGGTAGCTGGGGTAGCGAGGGCGGAACCCGCCGGCACGGATCCGCGCGTGGGACAGCCGTTTGTTGCCGCCGTCACCGGTGGCGGGCAGCGGCAGCGGCGCGCCGAGCCTGCCGGCCAGCCAGCGGATGACATCCCACAGCGGTGCCGGTTCGTCGTCAACGCCGATGGCCACCGGCGGCGGCCGATCCAGGCCAAGCAGATGCGCGATCAGCGCCGCGGCGTCGTCGCGGTGGATCCGGTTGGTCCAGTAGACCGGATCGCGTTGAACCGCGCCGCCGGCGGC
>JBFJNB010000372.1:0-3529 GCA_041633655.1 Lysobacterales bacterium
CGGGTGATCGAGCGGCTGCGGTCGACCTCGGATTCCTTCCTGACGCCTTCCGGGGTCAGCTCGTAGGCCCACGAGAAAATCAAAACCGGCACGAAACCGAGCGCGAGCATCGCCAGCAACAGTTTGCCGGCCCAGACCGGCAGTTCGAGGAAGTCGAACACTACATCGCCGATCTGCAGCAGCAGCCACGACAGCACCACGTAGGCGATCCCGACCCGGAAAACGTTGCGGCGATTGAGTTCGGCGAACAGGCTCATCGCGTGTCGAGCGGTCCCCGGCGTTGTATCCGGGCACTAGGATAAACGTTGCCCGCGACGGTGAGTAGTTGCGATCGGGGAGTCGATGGCCCAAGTAGGTGGCGACGGCGGGTCCGGCACCGGGCTACAGGTAGCTCAGCCACCATTGGCGGTGGGTCTTGCGGTACTCAACGAACCATTTGCAGGGCCAGTACAGCAGCCCGACGATCAGCGCGGTGGCCAGGTAGATCCGAATCAGGCTGGGCTCGAAATCCGCCGGCCAGGAGCCTTGGTCGAACGGGGTAACGCCCCAGACGTCGTAGGTCGCCTTGGCCCACAGCCGCGAGGTCAGATGGATCAGCGGCAGGTGCAGCACATAGAACAGAAATGGCACCCGGCCGAACACGGTGAAGAAGGCGGCGGCGCGGCCGCGCCAGCGCTCCAGCAAGGGCATCAGCGCGATCGCGGGTCCCAGGGTCATCAATAGGAACTGAAGCGAGGGCGGGTACTTGGTCGTGTTCAGGAACGACAGCGCCGCGGTCAGCGCGCCGCCGTCGTGGGCGGTCCACGGGGCATCCGCCGGCCCGATCCCCGATTCCCCGTACAGGTCGAACCCCCGCAGGATCAGAAACGCCGCGGTCGCCGCGAGACCGATCGCCAGCAGGCGCCGATCGCGGATCGCCGGCGGATGTTCCAGCAGCGCCCCGAAGCAGTAGCCGACCGCGATGACCCCGATCCACGGGATCAGCGGGTAGGCGACGAACACGCCGAGCGGGGAGCCGAACAGATTCGGGACGTAAGTCTGTACGTGCAGCACGTTCCACAGCCACGCCCACCGACCGAAAGCATCGGCCGGGACGCCATCGAGCAGGTTGTGTCCGGCGATCAGGACCAGGCCGGCGGTCAGGATCACCGACCATGGCAGAAACACCAGCCCCGCCAGCACCACCATCGAGCAGCCGATCGCCCAGATTACCTGCACGAATACGAACTGGTAGCCGAACTGCCACGAGACGTTGACCACGGTCAGCTCGATCAGGATCAGCCACAGCCCGCGGGTCAGGAGGAAACGGGCGAGTTCGGCCTTGCTCGCGCCCTTGTTGCCGCGGTACAGCCACGCGCTGGTGCCGGCCAGGAACACGAACACCGGAGCGCAGAAATGGGTGATCCAGCGGGTCAGGAACAACCCGGCCGAGGCCTGGCTCAAGTCCTCCGGCTGGTACGGCGTGATCGAGTAGAAATCGCGGACGTGGTCGATGGCCATGATGACCATGACCAGCCCGCGCAGAATGTCGACCGAGACGATGCGTTGTCGGTCGCCGACGGTCAGGACTGTCATCGCCCCCTGGTCCAGTCCAAATCGAATTAGGCTAGCATGTGGAACGGGTCCAGCCTGCTGCAAAAAGTCACATCCCGTGCGGCTGAGCGGCGCGGCGCAGGATCAGCCCGGCCGCCATCCCGGTCAGCGCCAGGGTCCAGACGATGACCGCACCGGTCGGCAGGTCGGACAGCGTCGAGACCACGAGCCCGCCGGCATAGCCGAAGGTGCCGATCGCATAGCCCCAGATCAATCGCCGGACCCCGGCCAGGCGCCGGGTCGTGAGCCCCGGAACGATCAGGGTCGCGAACACCAGGTAGACTCCGACCAGTTGCACCGAGACGGTCACGGTCACCGCCAGCAGGCCATAGAACCAAAGGTTGCCGCCGCGCCGGCCCAGCATGAACCACAGCGCCAGTACCGCGGCCGAGACCAGCGCTCCGGGCATGAGCGTGGCCGGCAGCACCCACAGGATCTGCCCGACCAGCAGGTCCTTCAGATGGTCGCCCGCGTGTGGATTGCCGGCCAGCACCAGGATGCTGGCGCTGGCGGCGAGCACGAACATCACGCCGATCTGGGCTTCCTGGACCTCCGGGCGTCGGTCCTGCAGCCAGTTCAGGATCAACGCGGCCACCAGCGCCGCGCCCGCGGCCGAGACCTGGACCACGAACCCGCCGGTCTCGCCGTCGATCGTGGCGGCGACGATCACGCCGAGGCCGGCCATCTGCGCCACCGCCAGATCGACGAAGATGATCCCGCGCGCGAGCACCTGCTGGCCCAGCGGCACGTGGGTTGAAACCACGACCAGACCGGCCAGCAGGGCCGGGCCCAGGATCGATAGGTCGAGTACCTCCCAATTCACCGGGCAGTGGCCAGCAGCGCGTCGATGGTTCGGTCGAACAGCTCGAACAGGTCCGCGGTGTCGTCGCCGCCGACCGTGTACGGCAGCGCCAGCGCCGGGACGCCGAGGCGCTCGCTGAGCCAGGCCGACGGCTTGGGGTCGGCAAACGGTGTACGCACGATCGCCCGCGGGGGATTCGGGCCGAACTCGGCCAGCAGTAGCGCCAGGTGCGCGCCGCTGGCCGGAATGCCGGGTTTGGGTTCCACGTTGCCGACCACCTCCAGCCCCAGCCAGTCAGCCAGGTAGCTGAAGCTGCGGTGGTGGGTGATCAGCCGGATCCCGGCCAGCGGCGCCGCGCGCGTCTCCCAGCGCGCGATCGCTGAGTCCCAGCGCTGCTCGAATGCGGCCAGTCGGCGCGCGTACTCGGCGCGTCCGGCCGGATCGATCGCGCCCAGCCGTTCGCTGAGCGCGGCGGCGATGCGGCGGACGTTGTGCGGGTTCAGGTGTACGTGCGGATTACCGTCCGGGTGGATGTCGCCCTGGCCGCGGTCGAGCCGCTCGGGAATCTCGATCCGGCGCACCTGCTCGGCGGCCATGAAATGCCCCGGCTGATCGGGCATCAGGTTGCGGTTGCCGCTGCGCCGCAGCAGCAGCGGCAGCCAGCCGACCTCCAGTTGCGCTCCGGAGCAGACCAGCAGGTCGGCCGCGCGTATCCGCGCGATCAGGCTGGGGCGGGCCTGGATGTAGTGGGGGTCCTGGGCGGCTGTGGTCGCGGTATCGACGGTGACCCGGTCACCGGCCAGCTCGGCGAGCAGCGCGGTCCACTCGGGCTCGCACGCGAACGCCCGCAGTTCGGCCGTCGGTGCCGCGGCGTGGAAGCCCGCGAGCAGAACGATAATCAAGAACCTGTGCATCGCTCGTCCCCCGTCAGAACTGATGCGCGCGGTGGGAACCGAGCGCCATGATGTACTGTAGAAACCACTGGTCGTCCTCGATCGGGGTCGAGCGGTCGCGGGTGTACTGCATCCGGACCCGGCTGAATTCGCTGTTGAACCACTCCAGGATCAGGCTGTCCCGACGCGGATCGAAATCCAGGTCGTCCAGCTCGGTGCCTTCGACGCCGCGGTTGTCGGC
>JBFJNB010000373.1:0-3516 GCA_041633655.1 Lysobacterales bacterium
AGCACCGGCACCGCCATGAACACGGTGAACGCCGGATTGCTCAGGGTCCCCGAGAAATGCCACATCAGCGAAAGCGCCAGCACGAACGCGAGCGGCGAGATCCACCGCAGCCGGTCGGGGGCCGTCGCGGCCGCGAGCCGCTGCCCGATCAGCACCGAGCCCAGGTAGACGACGCCGATCACGAACACTGCCTTCAGCAAGGTCGCCACGTCGCCGGTGGTCAGACCCAGATAGTCGGCGGCCAGCGAAAACACGGTGACCACCGACAGCAGCACCGGCCACGCGAAATCGAGCGTGCGGCGCCGCTCGTCCACGCCGGGTTGTAGGGCCCCCGGTTGCCGCGGGGAGGCGATCACGGCTCGGTCACCCGGTACTGGCCGCGCACCGGTGCGTCTTGGCCGTTGTCTTGGAGAACGTTTTCGGCCAACAGCGGTTCGGCGGCCACCACGCGCGAGTCGGGATAGACCAGGTCGAGCACGCGCATTCCCGCGCCGCGGTTGCCCAAGCTGCGGTTGCGCTGAACGATCGAGGAATCGCCGATGACTACGATGCCGTCGATCTGATTCGACAGCAGCACGTTGGAACTCACCACGGTGCCGCCGCCGCGCGCGCCGAGCACGGCCGCGATCCCATAAGCGTTCTGGTAGACATGGTTGCCGCTGACGTTCAGGTTGCTCGCCGAGCGCAGCAGGATGCCGACCGCGCGGTTGTGGTCGATCTCGTTGTCGGTGATCCGGCCGTCGCTCGCTTCCAGCGCGATCAGACCCATCGCGGCTCCGGCGCGGATCCGGTTGGCGGTGACGTCCGGGTAGCGGCCCAGCAGCAGCACACCGGCGGCACGCGGGGATTCGATCCGGTTCCGGGTAATGCGCAGCGGGACGTTGCCGGTGACGATCGCGTGGCGGTCGTCGTTGAAGTCGTTGTCGCTGACGACCAAAGCCGGATCGCCCGGGTCGGCCGCGGACGCGCTCAGCGCCCAGATCGCCGCCTCGCGGTGGGCATCGAAGCGGTTGCCGGCGATCGCGCCGCTGGCCGTGGCGTTGGCCAGGTTGATCCCGATTCGGTTGTCGCTGAAGCGCGACTCGGCGATCCGCAGATCGGGTGCATCGGCGACGTTGATCCCGATCGCGGAGGCGCTGATCGTCACCCGGCGCACGGTCACCGAGCGCGCCTGCAGGTTGATTGCGCGGTCCCGGGCGTTGGCGATTTCGAAGTTCTCCAGGACGATCCCGGGGCTGCGCAGATCCAGCACCGCACCCGCTCGCAGGTTGCTCGCGTCGATCCGGTGCGAGTCCGCACCACCAACGATGGTCAGGCCGCGCGCCGCGGCCAGCGGCGGCAATGGGGTGTCGAGGCGGATGCTGCTGACCGCGAGCACGATGTCGCTGCGCTGGCCGGAGCGCAGCGCGGAGAAGATCGCCGCGCGCAGCGTGCCCGGGCCGCTGTCGGCCGGGTTGATCACCTTGAACTCGCTCGGGGTCTCGTTCTGGCGCTCGATCATCCGCGCGGCGACGAACGGATATACCACCGCGGCAATCCCAATGAACGCGATCACTCCGACGGTGGCGGCGAGCTGGCGTGGCATGGTGGGTTCTAGTGTCTCCGGTGCCGGACCACGAAGATCTTGTGCCACGAGCAGTGGACCAGCCGCCGCGCCAGCAGCAGATCCAGTGGCAGCGATACCGCGGTGGCCAGTCCGAGCGCGGCCAAGCCAACCGGCCGCGGCAGGGTCTTGAAGCGCGGCAGGAGCAGGGTCTTCAGCGGGGTCGGATCGACTCCGGACACGGCGACCGGCTCCAGTCCGGCGGCGGCCAGCGCGTCGCGGTAGAACGACTCGCTGCGGGCGTTGAACACCGCGGTGTCGCAGTGGCGCTGGCCCCGGGTCGGCGCGGCCTCGAGCAGCACCAGGGTGCCGTCCGGTTTGAGATGGCGCGCGAGGTTTCGGATCGCCCGGGCGGCATCCGCCTCGGCCAGGATGTGCTGCAGCACGGTGACCACCAGGATGCGGTCGAAGGTCGCGCCCAGCCGCGCGCTGACGACGTTGCCGTAGCGGAAGCGACAGTCGAGCCGGCGTTCGCGGGCCCGCTGGCGGGCGTGGTCGAGCATGGTGCGGCTGAAATCCATGCCGACCACCTCGTTTCCCTTCGCGGCCAGGGCGAGCGACCAGCGCCCGACCCCGCAGCCGACGTCCAGGACCTGGTGGCCGCGCCAGTCGCTCAGCCAGGGCTCGAGCGCGTGGCGCTGGGTGATCCCGATCGCCTGGTTGTAGAACCGCGGCATGCCGTACGAGCACACCGCGGGCAGTCCCTGGTGGCGGCCGGCGTAGCGGACCGCGCGTTGCTCCCAATAGGATCGGGCCTGGGCCTGGGCAGCGTTCATCGAGTTGCTCCTTGGTTGGGCGCGCCATTGAGCCTTGGCGCGGCATCATAGTGATCGTCGAACACGCGCCGGCCGGCCAGCCGCAGGGTGAGCCAGTTCAGATACCCGACCCCGGTCGGAATCAGGTGCGCCAATGCGTAGAAAAAGAACAGCGGTACCGCCAGCAGGTAGCGGTCGGCCGACAGGCGCGGGCGGCTGATCAGGGTGCAGGTGGCGATCAGCAGCGTGTACTTCAGGTAAACCGCGGCGAAATAGACCGGCGAGGTCAGCTCGCTGTCCGGGATCAGACGCAGCCCCAGAAGGTTGTCCAGCGCGTTGCCGGCGCTGAGGGCCAGCAGCAGCAGCGACACGAGCTTCAGCGGATACAGCGCGATGCTCAAGACCCCCAGATAGATCCCGTACTGGTAAAGCGCCATCGCCGAACGGCGCGCGGCGCGGGCGATGTGAGCGGGCCGTTCGAGATAGACCTTGAGCAGCCCGAACGCCCAGCCGACCCGCTGAGAGAACCATCCGCGGACTCGCCGCTGGCCCTCGGTTTGGACCTGCAGGCGGTCGTCGTAGTAAATCGCCTCCCCGGCACCCAGCAGCAGAATCGCGTTTTCCAGGTCCTCGGCGTAGACCGCCAGACTGTGTCTTTCCAGCACCTGTTCCAGCTTCGCGCGATCGTAAATCGCGATCCCCGAGGTGATGCTCGCCGGGTTCAGGCTGCGCCGTCCCAGATCGAACGCGAACGCGTACTCGATCACCTGCAGGTTCGCCAGCAGACCGTCCGGGCGGACCCGGATGCGGGGGCAGAGCGCGGCCGCGCCGGAGCGCTGAAGAGCGCGGATCGTCGTTTCCAGGTCGGAATCGGGGAAGCGCCCGGAGTCGAGGATCACGACGTCGGGATCCAGCACCACCACGGTCCGGATCTCGGCCGGCAGCCGCGAGAGCAGGAGCTTCAACGCGCCGGGCTTCTTCAGGTTCTTAGGCGCAGCCAGACAGCGCCACCCGGCCTGCTTCAGGTGCAGCACGGTCGCGTCGGTCGAGCAGTCGTCCACGATCCAGGTATTGGCCTTGTGGTGGGCCAGCGCGCGCAGCACCTGCGGCGCTTCCGGCGACAGGTTGTACACCGACATGATCAGCGCGTACGGCTGG
>JBFJNB010000374.1:0-3513 GCA_041633655.1 Lysobacterales bacterium
CGGGCGATACCGGCTGGCTGATCGGGGCCGGCGGCGACCGGGTCGAGGTCATCGACACCCGGCACCTGGCCAGCGGCGACATCGCCCATTTCGTGAATCCGCCCGTCTCGTTCCTCGCCGGCGAGGCGGTGACCGCGGAACTGGATTGGGAGCGCCGCTACGCGCATATGCGGATGCATACCTGCCTGCACCTGCTCGGCTCGCTGCTGCCGTTTCCGGTGACCGGCGGCAACATCTCGACCGCCAAGTCGCGGCTCGATTTCGACATGGAGGACACCGTCGACAAGGACGACCTCAGCGACCGCCTGAACCGGCTGATCGAGGACGACCATTGGGTCGGCACCCACTGGATCACCGAGGCCGAGCTGAACGAGCGTCCGGACCTGATCCGCACGCTGTCGGTCAAGCCCCCGACCGGCGCCGGGCGCATCCGGCTCCTGGAAATTCGAGATATCGACCTCCAACCCTGCGGCGGCACCCACGTGCGCCGCACCGCCGAGATCGGACCGGTCAAGGTCAGCAAGGTCGAAAAGAAGGGCCGCCGCAACCGCCGCGTCAACGTGGTGTTCGAGTAGCCCACGTTCGGGGCCGGCGATCGGGTGGGCGGGATGCCGTCCGGACTTGGCTCGGCCGAAAGACTGGGATAATCTCGACAGACAATTCGAACGAGGGGTCATTCGATGTTCATCAGAAACGCGCTGCTGGTCGCGCTGGCGACCGGCTTGGTCCTTTCCTGCTCCAAGTCGGAGCCCGACAACAACGCGCCCGAGCCAACCGCCACCGTGGCGCCGGCGCCCGCGCCCCAGCCGGCCCCGGCGGACCCGACCGTGGTCGATTCGGATCATTACAAAACCGAGTTCGAAAACGACCGGGTGCGAATCGTCCGCATCAGCTATGGCCCCAATGACGGGTCGGTGATGCACTACCACCCGGACAACGTCGCGGTTTTCCTGACCGACAATACCGCCGAGATGACGCTGCCGGGAGGCGATACGGTCGAGGTCTCCATCACGGCGGGCCAGGCGATGTTCGAACCCGCCGGCGAGCACCTTCCCCGCAACGCCTCGGATCTGCCGCTGGAAGTGGTGCTGGTGGAACTGAAGGACGCGGAGTCACCGGCGAGTGCCGCCGACGGCCCCGATCCGACCCAGGCCGATGCCGATCATTACACCACCGAGTTCGAAAACGACCGCGTCCGGGTGGTGCGGATCGCTTATGGGCCGGGCGAGGAGTCGGTGATGCACTATCACCCGGACAGCGTCGCGGTGTTTCTGACCGACCATTTGGTGCAAATGACGGGCCCGGACGGCGAAACCAGTGAAATCGGCGCCAGCGCCGGCGAGGCCATCTTCATGCCGGCCGGTCAGCACCTGCCCAAGAACATCTCGGAGTCGGCCTGGGAGCTGTTGCTGGTCGAGCTGAAGTAGCGTATCCGGCCGAAAGGGTCAGGACCCTCGGTTCCCGGGCCTCGAGCCTCGGGCCTGCCGCAGGGTTTTGCGGCGCAGTTTCTTCTTGGCCCGAGGCGGGGCCGCGGCGATGGCTCGCTTCAGTTCGGTGTAGGCCTCGGTGATCATTCCCGCCAGGCGGTCCAGGTCGGGGACCGCGTTGCGGCAGGCCATCAGTCCGAAATCGATCGAGTCGCAGTAGCTGATCACGGTGATGTTCAGCGCCTGGCCGTCCACCAGCACCGACAGCGGATAATTGACCAATAACCTCGCGCCGCCGAAATACAGCGGCTTGCGCGGGCCGGGCACGTTCGAGATGACCACGTTGGCCGGCGGCGGCAGCAGGTCGGTCAGCCGGAACCGGTTCAGCACCGCCACCAGGCCCTGGGCCATCACCGCGAACGTGATCGCGGCCGCGGGCGAAACCTCCAGCACCTCGCGTTTGGCCTCCTTGGTCGAGGCGCCGATGCCGTGCAGGCGCTTGAGCGGCTCGGCCACGTCGGTGCACAGCCGCGCGCCGACATAGGTGATCTGGTTACCGGGACGGTTGATCTGGCGGATCGATACCGGCACGTTGGCCAGCAGGG
The DNA here is from genome assembly GCA_041633655.1 of Lysobacterales bacterium. GTDB lineage: Bacteria > Pseudomonadota > Gammaproteobacteria > Xanthomonadales > SZUA-38 > JBFGYD01. Next base: position 2,033 of record JBFJNB010000374.1, read on the forward strand.
TCTTGTCCGGCAGCGCCTTGTGCGCCTTCAGGTAATTGCGCAGCGCGCCGGCGCAAATTGCCAGCAGCACGTCGTTGACCGTGGCGCCGGCCGCGGCGCCGAGCTGCTTGATCTCACTCAACGGCAGGCTGGCGGTCGCGAAGCGCCGGGCGCCGGTGATTGGTACGTTGAACGGTGAGCGCGGCGCGGTGAACAGCCCGGGCGATTGGCTCGGCTTCAACCCGGCCGTCTTCAGCCCGTGGCCCAGCAGCATGCGGCCGACATCGGCCCCCAGTCGGGCTGTGTCCATCAGCTCCTGCGAGAGCCCGCCCAGACGCTCGATGAGACTCTTGGAGGACCCGCGCCGATCGTGCCGGGCGACGCCGGCCCACGGGGCTCGCATCGGCGCCTCGGGATCCTCGCTGAAACACGACTCCAGAATCTGAATCCCGCCGACGCCATCGATCGCGGCGTGATGGAACTTGACGTAGATCGCGAAGCGGCGCCGCCTGAGCCCCTCGATCAGATGGCACTCCCACAACGGTCGTTCGCGGTCCATGACCCTCGAGTGCAGCCGCGACACCAGCTCCAGCAGGTCCTCCATCGAGCCGGGCTTGGGCAGCGCGGAGTGGCGCACGTGGTAGCTCAGGTCGAAATCGGGATCCTTGATCCACTCCGGCAGGCTGACCACGCCACCGCTCAGCTTCTGGTCGAACGGCGGTCCGGCGGTCTGCTCCATCAGCGCGTCTCGCACCTCGCGCACGAAGCTCGCCGGTTTGCCCTTGGGAAGCTGGAACACGCCCAGTCCCCCGATGTTGACCGGGGATTTCTGGGTCTCCAGGGCCAGGAAGGCCAGATCCAGCGCGCTCAGGCGAGTTCCCATGGTGCTAACGGACTCTAGCAACAGGTGGGTCGGGCATGATCACCGAAGGCGCGCAAGGCTGTCAATCGCTCGCCTGGACCGTTTCGACCCGGATCAGGTTGGTGGTGCCGGACACCCCAAACGGCACCCCGGCGGTGATCACGTAGCGGTCGCCCGGCTTGGCCACGCCGGTTTTCAGGATCCAGTGATTGGCCCTCGCGACCATTTCCTCGGAATCGCGGATCTCGTCGATCAGCAGCGCGTCCACACCCCACGACAGCGCCAGCTGGCGGTGGGCGCGCTCGTTCGGGGTCATCGCCAGCACGTAGGTCGGCACCCGGTGGCGCGCGACCCGGAGCGCGGTGGCGCCGCTGGAGCTGAACGTGACGATGACCCGCGCGCCGATCCCGCGGGCCATCTGGCAGGCCGCGTGCGCCACGCTGTCGGCCACCGTCGCCTCGCTGCGGATCTCGCTTTCGCGCATCGCGCGCTGGTACTCGGAGTCGCCCTCGACCGAGCGCGCGATCCGGTTCATGATCGCGACCGCTTCCACCGGGTAGGCGCCGACCGCGGTTTCGGCCGACAGCATGACCGCGTCGGTGCCGTCGAACACCGCGTTGGCGACATCGGATGCCTCGGC
>JBFJNB010000375.1:0-3502 GCA_041633655.1 Lysobacterales bacterium
GCCGCTTCGCCGCCAGACCGCGGCGCCCGAGTCGGCGGCGGTGGAGGCTGCCGGGCCGACCCGCGGCCGGGTCGCGATTTTCGCCACCTGCTATGGCCGCTATTATCGGCCCCACCTGGTCGAGGACCTGGCCGCGGTGCTGGAGCACAACGGGATCGCGGTGCGGGTGCTGGAAACGACCGCCTGCTGCGGGATGCCGAAGCTGGAGCTGGGCGATCTGGAGACGGTGGCCAAGTACCGCGCCCGGGTGGTGCCGGCGCTGGCCGAGGCGGCCGACGCCGGTTGGGACCTGATTTCGCCGGTGCCCTCGTGCACCCTGATGTTCAAGCAGGAGCTGCCACTTCTGTTTCCGGAAGACCCGGAGATCGAACGCCTGCGGCCGCACCTGTTCGATCCGTTCGAATATCTGAGCCATCGCCACCGGGCGGGGCTGCTCCGCACCGATTTCGAGCAGGGTCTCGGCAAGGTCGCCTATCAGGTGCCGTGCCACCAGCGGGTCCAGAACATCGGCAAGGTGACCCGCGACATCCTGGAGCTGATTCCGGACACCACGCTGGAGGTGCACGAACGCTGCTCCGGTCACGACGGGACCTACGGGGTGCACAAGCGGACTTACGAATTCGCGTTGAAGATCGCGCGGCCGGTGATCAACCGAATCAAGAAATCGACCCCCGCGCACGTCGCCAGCGATTGCCCGCTGGCGGCCGATCACCTGGCGCACGCGGTCGCGGCCGGCGATCGCGGATCTCATCCGATCACGCTTTTGAGAATGGCTTACGGACACTAAGGACGGAAATTGCAGTGATGGACAAGCTGGCCCACGCCGACCTCATGAAACTCGAAGACTACGCCCGCGAGCGGGACGCGTTCCGGCGCCGGATCATGGCGCACAAGCGCGCGCGCCGGATCGCGGTCGGGCCCCACCTGACCCTGATCTTCGAGGACCGGCTGACGATCCAGTACCAGGTCCAGGAGATGCTCCGGGTCGAGCGGATCTTCGAGCCGGACCTGATCGACGAGGAACTGGAAACCTACAACCCGCTGATTCCCGACGGCGCCAACTGGAAGGCTACCGCGATGATCGAGTACCCGGACGAGGCCGAGCGGCGGCAGAAGCTCAGGGTGCTCAAGGGACTGGAGCACGAGATCTGGGTCAGGGTCGGCGACGGCCGGCGGGTTCCCGCGATCGCCGATGAGGACCTGGAGCGGGAAAATGAAGAAAAGACCTCCGCGGTCCATTTTCTGCGCTTCGAGCTGGCCCCGGACGCGGTCGCCGCGGCCAAAGCCGGCGCGCCGATCGAGATCGGGGTCGACCACCCGCATTACACCCACGCGGCGCGGCTGAGCGACGACAGCCGGGCCGCGCTGGTTTCCGATCTGGACTGAAAAAGCCCCGCGCGGGCTTAACGTTCCTGATCGTCTTCCCGATCGTCGGGGGACGGTTTGCTGTCGTCGGGCCCGCGGTAGCCGAGTCGATTCAAGGTGATCACCTCGCCGCCGTGGTGCGCCAACTTGTCGCGCAGGGTTTCCTCGTCCAGCAGATCGACCGCGCCGGCCTGGAGCTGGTCGAATACGTCCTTGTAGCTGTCGGTCAACTGATCCACCAGGTGTGCGGTGCGGGCGAAATGATCCGCTACCCGTTCGCGGTATTGGTTCAGCTCGGCCCTGGCCTGCGCCCCCGAGCGCCCCGGCCCGGAGCGCGACGCCAGCAGCCAGGCGACGATGGCGCCGATCGCGGCGCCGGCAAGCGCCACGATCGAGTGAGAAATGATGGTGTCCATGACGATCGTATCCATAGCGTGGTCTTGGTTCCTTGGTCTGCGTTGAGTGGGGTGGGTGAGTCGTGTTACGAGCCGGCGAGCTCACCCAGCGGGACCGGCTCCCAGCCGGTGCGCTTGTCGATAAGGACATCGAAAATGGGCCGGCGTTCACCGTCGTCGGCCAGATGGCGCCGCAGGGTGTAGTCGACGATCGGGAATGCGAGTTCCGCCCAGGGCAGCTCGGATTCGTCGAACAGGCGCACCTCGGAGCTTTCCTCGCCGACCGCGTAGCGGCCTTCCAGCAGCGGCGATCGGTACAGCACGTAGACTTGCGAGATGCGCGGGATGCTGGCGATGCCGAACAGGGTCATGGCGGCTGGTTTGGCGCGCGCCTCCTCCCAGCATTCGCGGGCAGCGCCCTCGGCCGTGGTCTCGCCCATTTCCAGGAACCCGGCCGGGATCGTCCACAGCCCGAGACGAGGCTCGATCGCGCGCCGCGCCAGCAGGATGCGGCCGTTCCAGGTCAACAGACAGCCGGCGACCACTTTCGGGTTGCGGTAGTGCACGGTCCCGCAGCGGCGGCAAACCTGGCGCTCCAGGCTGTCGCCCTCGGGCACCCTGAGCACCAACTGGTCGGAGCCGCAATGGCTGCAGAAATTCATGGCGCCGATTATGTCGGCTCCGCCGTCGGAGAGAAAGCCGTGGTGGCAATCGGGGCCTGAGGTCGGCGCTGGAAAGCGCGGCGGCTAACGCGCGGTCGACTCGATCGCGGCGACGATGCGGCGGTAGGAATCGAGCCGCTCGCCGGCGATGGACCCGTCGCGCGCGGCCGCTTCGATCGCGCAGTCCGGCTCCACCAGGTGGCGGCAGTCGGCGAACCGGCAGCGGCCGAGGTAGGGGGCGAACTCCACGAAACCGCGCGCGATTTCGGCCGCGCTCATGCGCCAGATGCCGTACTCCCACACTCCGGGCGAATCGACCACCTCGCCGCCGCCGGGCAGCCGATACAGGGTGGTGGCGGTGGTGGTATGGCGGCCCTTGCCGGTCGCCGCCGACAGCTTGCGGGTCGGCAGTTCGACCCCGGGCAGCAAGCGGTTGATCAGCGAGGACTTGCCGACCCCGGATTGCCCGACCAGGATGCTGGTGCCGGTAGCCAGCAGTCGTCTGAGCGCGGTCAAGCCGCCGCTCCGCTTGGTGCTGGAGCGGCAGAACGGATAGCCGAGACCCCGGTAGCGGCGCGCGAGCGCGCGCCAGTGGCGCTCGTCGGCCGGGCCGAGCAGGTCGGCTTTGTTGAGGCAGACCGCGGCCGGGATCCCGACGTTCGCGGCGGCCACCAGGTAGCGGTTGATCAGGTCACGGGTGGGCTCGGGTCGGGGCGCGGTGACGACCACGATCCGATCCAGATTGGCGGCCACGATCCGCTTGCGGCCGCGGCGGTCGGCGCGCGGGAACGCGTTGCGGCGCTCGGCGATCGCGACGACTTGTTCGCCGTCGGCACTGACCTCGACCCAGTCGCCGCAAACCGGATGCCCGCTCGAGCGCCGCAGCTTGACTCGCGCGCGCTCGTCGCTTCCGATCTCGACCACGCTTTCGCGGGCGTGGCCGACGATGACCCGACGGCGGGTGGCCTGGGCTTTCATGGGGGGCGAGCTTAGCCTCTGCTAGAATCCACGACAACACCGGCCTCGCCGCTAGTGTCCTGTTTGGGGAGTTCGTTAACCATCAGCGTGCCGCACAAGGCC
>JBFJNB010000376.1:0-3483 GCA_041633655.1 Lysobacterales bacterium
ACCGCGCGCTGTATCGATGCTCATTTCGAGCAACTGGACCACGGCGGCATCGCGTTGATCACTTATCCAACCCCCACCTGGCTTTACCGCGTGGTGCGATACGTTGCGGAACTGCTGGGCCTTTGGAAATTCCATGACGAGCGCACGCTGTCAGCCGGCGAGGTCAACTGCAGCATCGACCGCCACTGGGAGAGCCGGTACGACCGGATTCAATTGGGCGGTGGCGCTGACCCAACGCGTGGTGGTGGTGCGTAAGCGCTGAGGTTGGCCGGTGAACTCGATCGGGTGGCCTCGGTGGAAGCAGGCGATGTGGGGCTGAGTTGCAGCGAGCACGACCCGCCGCGGCCGGTACTGGATTCCGAAGCGGGCGGGGTCGGATCAGGACCTTCGGTTGTGGAGCCGGATCTATTGCCGGCCTTGCCGTAGGTAGGCGTCGGTGCCGTCAAGCCAGTCCTGGCGCGGCGGACAGAACACATCCACGTCGACCGTGTCTTCGAGCGCGATCGCGCTGTGCGGCAGCTTGGAGGGGATCACCAGCACGCCGCCACCGCTCACGACGAGCTCTTCGTCCTGGTCCTCGCCGAGCAGAAACCGCAGTGCGCCGCTGACGATGTAACTGATCTGTTCGTTCTCGTGGCTGTGCTTCGGCACCACGCAGCCTTTCTTCAGCAGGACCTGCGCGATCATCATGCGCTCGCCGGTGATCAGCCGCCGATCGAGCAGCGGATTGAGGGATTCCAGCGGCATCTCATTCCAGGTATGGCGCGTTGCTTTGGAAGTCATCGGCTTGGCCCGTCGTTGGCTGGTGATGGGTCGATGATAGCCGCTTCGAAGCGAAAGCGAATGAAACGGCAAGGGCCAGGCTGCCGCAGCGACGGCCGGCCCCCGCGGTGCCGCGGTTCAATCGCCGCGCACACCCCCTGAGATCGGATTGATGGTCCAGCCCAGGGCCTGGGCATGCCGGCTCAGAACGAATAGCAGCTCGACTCGGCCGGCCAGGGCTCGACCATCATTTGCTCGTAGAGCTGCCAGAACGCGTGGTCGATCGATTTGAGCCGCCGCGGGGTGGACTCGCGGCGATAGCGCGCGAGCTGGCCCGGGCCGCCGTTGTAGGCGGCATAAGTGGCCCGTACCAGGTTGTCGGCACCGCCGGGCTGATCGTGCTCGCCGCGACGCAGCGCATAGTCGACGAAATAGTGCTCCAGGATGTCGATGCCGGCGCCCACGTTGTAGCGCACGTCGGATTCCAGCAGCGCCAGGTCGTAGACCCCGCGCCAGACGCGGGCGTTGATCTGCATCATGCCCACCGCGCCCACCGGCGAACGGATCACCTCTGGGGTGGGGTCGGCGCGGAGATAGTGGCGCCAGCAGCTCTCCTTCCACGCGGTGGCGCGCAGCAGCGGATCGAGCAGCGGCCGGAATGCTTCCGGAATCCGGGTCCGGTCCGCCAGGTGAGAGCGGGCAGCCTCGTCGAGCAGGTTCGATACCAGCGCCAGGTAGTCGAGCAGCGTATTGGGTCCGGGGATCATCCGACGCAGGGTCTCGACGATCGAGGGTGCCGAGGCGTGCGCGGCCGGGAACAGCGCCTCCAGCAGCCGCCGCCCCGCCGACGGTGGCGCTGGCGCCGGGTCGGCCGGAAACCCGAACAAGGCCCGCAGCCGCGGGTCGACCGCGAGATTCAACGGGGTGAATTCGGCCGGCACCGGGTCGGTCAGCAGCAGCCGCGCCAGCCGCCGCAGCCCGTCGCGGGAGATCTCGACGCCGTAGTCGGCTCCCAGCGCGTCGAGCGCCGCAATCGCGTCGGCGCCGGCAACGAAGCTTGCCAGCCGCAGGCCCTCGTCCCCGGACAGCGCTCCGGAGGCCGCCAACTCGGTCAGGCGCGGGCGCAGGCGGTCCCAGCTTTGGATGAACAGGTCCCTCACCGGGTCGCTCCCGCGGTCGTCGCGGACCAGCGCCTCGGCGATCGCGATCCGGGAATCGATCATGACCCCGAGCAGGTCCAGTCGCAGTTCTCGGTCCCCGGCCTTTCCCGCGAGGTCCACGATGACGGCGGTCAGAAACCCGTCGAGTTCATCCTCCAGCCGCTGCCACTGGGCCAGTTCGGATGGGTCCAGCGCCGCTGCCGGGCCGGCCGCAGGGTCTGGTGGATCGACCTCGAGTGCGAGCACCCCAATCAGGCCGAGCCCGCCGACGCCGACCCGATCGAGACGACTCCGCTGCGCGAGCTTCTCGACCGCCGGGCCGCTGCCGGCGAGCAGCGTCTGCAGCAGCGCGTCGAGCTCCACCAGGGCCGGGGCCAGATCCAGGCGCACCGTTTCCAGGCGCGGGAGGATCAGCCGTTCGGCCAGCACCCGCGACGGGCGGGTCAGCAGCCCCGTGCCGCCGTCGGGCCGCCTGAGCTCGGCCGATTCGGCCCGAAACGAGATCGACAGACCGCCCTCGGCGACCGCCGGCTCGATGCGAATCAGTGCCTGCCCGCGCCAGTCGCGGGGGCCGACGCAGCGGCCGAAGACCCGGGTCCCGAAGTCCATGTCCAGATCCAGGGTCAGGTTCAATGCGCCTTGTTCCACAGCGAGCCCCAGGTCGGACAGCGCCACCGCGTTGCAGCGGTCCGCGACCAGATGGCCGCGCCCGTTCGCATCCAGCGACAGCGCCGTGGCCACCTGGGAACGGACATCCCGGACGTCAATCTCGAGCGGGACCTCGACCCGCATTCCGGGCTCGATGCCGAAAAAGGCGAGCACCTGCCCCGGTTTGCGCCCGGCATCCCGCTCGCGGTCGGCAGCCGGCCGTGCGGGGTGGGCCAACGCCGCGTCGATCGGCCCGGGCGGCTGCTCTCCGGGGTCGGCCGCGACCATCGCGGCAGCGGTGATGAGGGCAAGCGTGATGATCGCTTTCATGGGAGCCGTCCGTTGGTGCGGGTGGCTACCGTGACTTCGCGCGGCCTGGCGAACAACTGCCGCAAGTCACGAGCAGGGCGCGGAACTTTGCCGATTCAGCGATCCACTCCAGGCCCTTCCGGGTCCGGTTCGGCCTCCCGTCGCATCAGGTACAGGCCCGAGAAGATGATGATCGTGGCGCCGATCCAGGTCACGGTGTCGGGCAGCACCTGCCAGAGGAACAGGTCGAGTCCCAGGCCCCAGGCGAGCGCAGTGTATTCGAGCGGTGCGATCACCGAAGCCTCGCCGAGACGAAAGGCCTCGGTGAGCGCCACCTGGCCGAGCGCCCCGCTGACGCCCACTCCGGCGATGATCAGCCAGTCACCGCGTTCGATCGGAGTCCAGGCCGGCAGCGCCAGCACACCGGAGCCCAGGGTCAGCATTGCCAGCAGCCACACCACCATCGACTGGGTGCTGTCGGTGCGGCCCAGCACGCGGATCGTGATGGCCGAGACCGCGTAGCAGACCGCCGAGACCAGGACCGCGACGCCGCCGATCGTGAAAACGCCCTCGCCGGTGGGGCGCAGGATGACCAGCACGCCGA
>JBFJNB010000377.1:0-3480 GCA_041633655.1 Lysobacterales bacterium
ACCGACAGCGAGGCCGAGGCGGTGAGTTGGCCGCCCACCTTGCTGAGCTTGAAGTCCGGTGGTACCTGCACCTCCAGGCAGCCGCTGGCGCCGCCGGACAGGGTCACCTGGGCGATCACCGCCAGCGGCCGTGGTACCGCGCTGGCGCTGACCGAACCCCCCAGCGAGCCGCTGACGCTGCCGCCGGTGAACATAAGCGGTCCGGAACTACCCTCGTAATCGGCGCTGCCGCCGATGCTGCCGAAGGCGCGCGCCTTGACCCCAATGCTGTTGATCAGCGAGCACAGCGCGCCACTCAGGGCACAGGCCGCCGCGCTCACGCCCGGAATCAAGGTGACCGGGTTGAGGGTCTTCTGCCAGTTCGCCGGGGGCACGCTCACCGACGCAGTGCCGTTGGTGGACAGCTCGCCGCAGCTCAGCGTCGTCTCGGTGCTGCCGGTGATGGTCAGGCTGGAGCCCCTGCCGGCGAACTTGAAGCTGGCGTTGGCCATCAGGTCTCCGGACAGCGGGCTGCCGCTGGAAAGCGCCTTGGCGTTGTACTCGGACGAGGCGCTGCCCTCGATCCCGAACACCCCCGCGAACAGCGCCAGCGCGCTGACGGTCTTGCTGGTCTGCAGCGAGATCGGCCAGTTGACGGTGCCGTCGTAGGTCACCCCGGACGAGCCGCTCCAGTTGCCCGGCGAGCCGGCCCAGGACGGCAGCGAGGTCTTGGCCACGCGCAGCGAATAGCTCTGGCTTTCCTCGCCGCCGGCGCGGGCCACCGCGTCGATGGTGGTCCCGGGCTCGCCGGCGTCGAAGTTGAACGTGGCGGTGTCGCCGGAAGCAACCACCGTCTCGGTGGTGCCGCCGTAGGTGAAGTCCACCGTGCGGGTCCCGTCGGCGTCCCGCCAGTCGATGGTGGCGATCGCCATCGTGGTGACCGACACGTCGTTCAGGTAAGTGCTCGGCTCGGTCAGCTCGATGTTGGTCACGACCGGCGTCTTGGGGGCCGAGTCGAACTTGACGTCGGGCGTTACCTCGATGATCTCCTGCAGCATCAGCTCCAACTGCTCGTGAAAGTCCGGGGGCGTCCAGTCGGCCGGATGCAGCAGCAGGTCGAACGGCGGCGGATCCACGTCCGGTCCCGACATGTCCGGCACGGGCTGGAAATAAAGCTGCAGGCGGTTGGCCATCTGCTTGACCCACGGGTCGCCCAGGTACTCGACATCCGGATTGAACTGGAACCCGATCGGGTCATAGCCGCCCGACAGCCGGACCGACTCGGTTTCGTCGCTGCCGGTGATGTCGAACTCGGTGAATGCATCCGACCAACTGGTCCAGAAGCAGTCCTCTTCCAGGACGAAATAGCCGTCGATGCCCGCGGTGGCCGATTCGACGATCAAGTCCACGGTCAGCTCACCGGGGCCGGTCACCATGCCCTCGACCCGATACGTTCGTTCCAGCGTGACGTCCCAGTCCATGTTGGCGTCGGTAAAGCCCGTCGGGCCGCAGATGTAGGGGTCCACCGCCGGCTTCAGCAGCCGACCGGTGATCCGCTCCGAGGCCCTGCCGCTGACCGTGCCGTCGCAGGCGACATCGAGGTAGTTTTCTTTCGGCCCGCCGACCATCTCGACGTTCAGCGTCCCCATCACGTCGGCGTAGATGAGAATTTCCTCGATGACTTCCTCGTAGGTCGCGTCGGCCTGGTAGGTCTCCTGCCCGCTGAGCTCAAAGCTGCCGGTGATCCCGGACAGGTCCCAGCGCCCGTTCAGGAACTGGGTGTCGATGGCGCAATCCGGCGGCGGGATCGGCGCGCATTGCTGCGCCTGCAGCGGCATGGCCCCGGCCAAAAGGGCGAGTGCGAAACATGCGAACGTGTGTCGAAAACGAGCCATTTGCGCTTCCCTCGAAGAACCCGGTCACGAACGCTACCGTGCCCGACCGCAACCGTCCTTCAGAACCGCGTAGGATTGCCTGATGGAAATATGAGGTCTTTGATTTTGCAACGTTTTTTTCGGCTCGATACCGTTGTCGCCGACGGTCTGATATGGTTGCGCTGGTGGGATGCAGCAGGGTGTTTCTTCAGTGACTCCAGGCGAGTTCGAGCTCGCGGAGCTTGTCGTCCGGCCGGATCAGAACCTGATCGAATCGAGCGGGCAGACGTTCCGGCTCGAACCCCTGGTGATGGACCTGCTGTGCGTGCTGGCCGAGCGGGCGGAGGCGGTGCTCAGCCGGGACGAACTGCTGGATCGCACCTGGGGCCGCCGCCACGGAGCGGATGCCAGCCTGACCCGGGCAATCTCGCTGCTGCGCAAGACCTTCCGCGAAGCCGGCGTGGACGGCGAACTGATCGAGACCGTGCCCAAGCGCGGTTATCGGCTGACGCGGCAACCCCGGCCGATGGATCACCAGGCGCGCAACTCGCTCGAGGCAGATGGCCGATCGGACGTCCCGAGTGCGCGCCGCTACCTGCCCGTCGGGATTGCCGGGGCGCTGCTGGTTGCGATCCTCGCCGCGGTCGGCTGGACCCGATGGCACGCCAGTGCAGGTAAGCCCGCCGCGCCGCTCCTTCCGCCGAACGAGCCAGGATTGCTGGAACCCCCGCCGAGCATCAAGCCATCGGTCGCCGTCCTGCCGCTGGTCAACCGCAGTCTCGAACCGCAGGACGCGTTCCTGGCCGACGCGGTGCACGACGAGTTACTGACCCACCTCGCCCGGATCGGCTCGCTGAAGGTCATCTCGCGCACCTCGGTGATGCGCTTTCGGGACACCGAACTGCCGTTGCCGGAGATCGCGGCAGTGCTCGGCGTCGATCACGTGGTCGAGGGCGGCCTGCAGCGCGACGGCGACCGCATCCGGATCAACGTGCAGCTGATCGAAGCCGACAGCGACGACCACCTGTGGGCGCAGGTGTATGACCGCGAGCTGTCGGCCGCCAGCCTGTTGGACATCCAGACCGACATTACCCGCACCATCGCCCAGGCACTCGATGCCCGACTGAGCGCGGCGGAGCGCGATCGGCTGGAGCATCGCCCGACCGACAATCTCGCCGCCTACCAGGCCTATCTGCTCGGGAGGCGGGACTTCGAGCGGCGGATCGGGGGCGGCAGCGCGGAGCTGGAATCCGCACTGAAGCACTTTCACCGCGCGCTCGAGCTGGAACCGGGCTACGCCGATGCGCTGGCCGGAATCGCATCGGTTCACGCGGTCTACGCCGGCTATGTCACCGACGAGGAAGGCAAGGGATCTGGCGCGCTGGCGATCGACTACGCGCGCCGCGCGCTGACCCTGGATCCGGAATTGGCCATGCCGCACGCGGTGCTGGGCTTTCTCGAGCCCGCCGCGCTGGACCGCGCCCGACACCTCGAGCGTGCCGCCGCCCTGGAGCCCGGCAATGCCACCGTGCACACCTGGGCCGCCATCGGCGACCTGGTGGCAGGACACCTCGAGCGCGGTGAGCGACGGTTTCTGCAGGCGCGCGAACTCGATCCCACCTCGCCC
>JBFJNB010000378.1:0-3466 GCA_041633655.1 Lysobacterales bacterium
CATCGCCCGCGCCGAACACCGGCAGGTGCATTCGGCCGAGGAATCGTCGTGGCCCCAAAAAAAACCCGCAGCATGTCCATGAGGAACGAACAACGCTGCGGGATGTGGGGTCAACCGTTGTTCTTCGCCAAAACTCGTGGATCAAAGGGCCCGCTGGGCGGCCTGCAAAGCAGGGGCAGGCCGCGCAGCGGGAGTGGGGTCAACTGTTAGAAGAGATCTGTTCCCTCAACATACACTACGGCCCGGGAAAATTCAGCACTGTTGTTCAAATCCAGCACGATGGATTCGGGGCCCCGCGTGGCTACCGCTTCGACACCGCGGTCGGTGAAAATCAGTTCCATGTTGATGCTTGAGCCCGTCGAGCCATCCGTTTGCACCTTCAGAGTATGATCAGGCGCGTACCCGCCTCCAAGGGCGGAGCCGGTGTTGGTGGAGCCATCGGTCTGGACCTTCAGAGTATGATCGGGCGCGTACCCGCCCCCTAAGGACGAGCCGGTGCTGGTGGTGCCATCGGTCTGGACCTTCAGAAAACCGCCAGGCGTGAACGCGCTTCCCAAGGACGAGCCGGTGCTGGTGGTGCCATCGGTCTGGACCTTGACCATGCGGGAGGCCACGGGGCTTAGTTTGACCAGGCTGTAGTCAGCATTCAATTTTGCCGATCCAACCAGAAACTGGCGACTGATCCCGTCGTCGTAATGCCAGGAAACCCGGACTTCACCACCACTGGAGTGAACATCGATCGTTCCGTGGGACGTCGCGTAGCTCGCCGTTTCCGCAATCGCGGCACCTGAGAATGCACAGGCCATCGCAACCGCGAGGGCCAGCCCGCGGACGATCCGTCCGGTGCCCATGCGCTCGATGCTGCCGGTCCCGCTGTGCTCGATACTGCCCGTTCCGCTGTGTTCGATGCTGCCGGTGCCGGTTCGCTCGATGGTGCCTGTGCCGCTATGCTCAATTGATCCGGTGCCCGTTTTTTCGATTGTGTTGGTCATTGCCGTACCCCCTCGTTTGAGGACTATTTTTTGAGATGATGAAGTGAAAAGTCTGCTGTGAGCCTGCCGCCGAATTAAGTAGCCGCTTCGAAGTAATACAGCCCGATGCCCGCGCACAAATGCTTATCGGTGCGAACCTCATCCTCCAACGGTTCCATCCTGGCCGCCGTGTCCTTCGAGTATTCGCGCAGCATTTGATGACAGAGCGTTCGAAACTCCACCAGCCGGCTGGGGTGAAGCTTGCGAGTGTAGTACTCCTGCTGGTAAAAGGTTTGGCTTGCCTGGCGATTCTCCGGCACCAGGTTCCAGTTCATGGTCGACACGAAATGTTCGATGCAGCGGCAGACCGCCCGCGTCAGGTCCCGAATGCCTGCCAGCCCCGGGGCATACCACTTGTTCAGTAGTTTGACCGATTTGCCGTCTTTGCCAATGCCGACATTGCCGGTCGCCAGCAGCGTGTCGAGCACGTGTCCATAACTGACATTGCGATGAGACCGCCTGACCAGTGTCGCAAAGCTCAGGCCTTTTCCGCGAATGGGTAGCTCCATTGGTTTGCCGGTCTCGATGTCCTGATAGGTCGCGTTGTCAGCCCATTCTTCGAGGATCGCGCCCTCCGGACTCAGCGACGGTAATTTCTCCTCGGTCAAACCGGCGTCCTCCTCCCTGATGTGTTCGCTGATCGCCTTGGTATCCACGCCGGTGGCGATTGCGAGCTCGGAGACGGTGACGGGTTGGCGCGGGTTCTTCTTGGCCGCGTCTTCGCGCGCCAATTCGATATAAATGCGCTTGGCCACCGCCGCGAACGCGGGGTAGGCCACCCGTCGGGACAAAAATAATCGAATAATGGGCTTCAGCACCTGCTCGAGGCAGGCGAGAAGCCACGAATCCGACTGCAGCGACGATTTATGCAGAACGGCTGTAGCCACGGAATTCCTCCTCTTTGTCCTTGTACCCCCCAACGACGATGCACGGTTCACCGTCGATGAATCCCTGGTAATAATCCACGTTCAGCTTGCGAACCAGCCCCAGGTGGGCCTGCGTTTCGACCCCCTCGGCAATGATCCCCACGCCCATCCGCTTGCCAAATTCGATCAGCCCCTCGGCGGTTCGGCGATGGGTCGGGCTGTCCAGAGCCGGGACGATCCAGTTGCGGTCGATCTTGATGTAGTCGACCAGGTGCAGCGGGGCGAACAGGCCCAGGTGCATGGTGCCCGCGCCGACGTCGTCCAGCGCGATCTGTGCGCCCATGTTGCGCACGGTCTTGGAGAAACGGGTCGCCGTGCCGAGATCGGTGATCGCCTGGTGCTCGGTGATCTCGAAGCAGACCTGCTCCGGCACGATCCGGAACCGGCGGATCGCATTGACCACATACGAGCTAAATGAGACATTGGAAATGGACGCCGCGGAAACATTGATGCTGAGCCGCGTGTTGATCGGCTGGAGCCGCAGCCATGACAGCGCGTCGATGACGATGCGCTTGTCCAGCTCGGTCATCAGGCCGAGCTGATGGGCGGCCTCGATGAACTCTCCCGCGTCGACCGGGCGCTCGAGAAAGCGGGGCCGAACGAGCCATTCGAACCAGCGCTGCGAGCCGTGGGCCGAATCCAGGCTGCGGATGTGCTGGGCCGCGTAGTGGAATTCGCCCATCTCGATGGACTCGCTGACCGTCTCGCTGGAGCTCAGGAAATCTTTGATTGGGTGTATGCTTGCCACGGCGATGTTTTCGCGTTGGGATAACGAATTATCAAACTCTGCGAAATCGTTTATCATAATTTGGATAACCCGTTATCGTGTTTTGGGTAAGCTGTTATCAAAATTTGATAACGTGTTATCGGATACTGATAAAGCCCACGCCGAATGTCAAGCCCCATTGCATTTTTTTTTGGAGCGAACGGGCACTTCTCTTCGGCGCCTCGCACAATCCCTTGGTATCGATTTCAGCGTTCCCGCCTACGTTTCATTCCCTAACGTGTTGATTGAAATGGATTTCTTTTGGGGTGCCCGGAGTCGCGGTGGGACCCGGTCCACGCGCGTCGGATCCCGGGCGCGGGCCGCCTGGCGCCTCGTCCACGCGCCTGAGATCTGACCCGGATGGTGCTCTTTGCGCGTGGATCGGGCGTTTCGGCGCACCTGGAGCGCGGTCTGCAGGCGCTGGTCGAGCAGGGCGCGATCACCCCGATCGACCGCCTCACCGGCCTGGCCCTGGCGTATCGAACGCCGGAGCATTCGGTCCTGGCGGCCGCCCTCGGGATCTGGCTCAGTCACCTCCGGGGCCGCGGCTACGTCTGCGGCGCGATGGAGCGGCTGCCGGGCGATCCGCTGTGGCGGCGCCTGCACGACGTGCTCGAGGTGCCGGACGACCCGACGCCGGGCTCCGTCTCCGCGCTGGCGGGCGCACCGGATGCGACCGAGCGACCGCTGATGATCGAGCGCGGCCGCCTCTATTTTCACCGCGCCTGGTTCCAGGAGCGCGC
>JBFJNB010000379.1:0-3458 GCA_041633655.1 Lysobacterales bacterium
CTCGACGTCGTCGCGGGTCAAAAGCCGGGTACTGCGCATCCCGACGTGGGTGACCATGCCACGCTCGCCCGAGTCCAGGTTGATGTAATCGCCGATCTTGTACGGAGTGTCGACGACGATGAACACGCCGGAGAACAGGTTGGCCAGCGTGTCCTTGGCGGCGAAACCGACCGCGATGCCGACGACCCCGGCCGAGGCCAGCCACGCGGTCGCGTCGATGTCCCAGATCTGCAGAATCAGGTAGCTGCCGAGCAGCACGATCAGCAGCTTCGAGACCATGTCGAACACCGGGATCGTGCGGTCCTGGACCACCTCGAAGCGATCCTTGTTGCGCGCCAGCGTGTTCAGCAAGAGCTTCGAGAGCTTGAAGCCGGCCCCCATCCATACCAGCACCATCAGCGACAGCAGCGTGCGGATGATCGCGCTGGTCGTCGTCTCCCCGAGCTCCAGGCTTACCGTGGCCAGGCACAGCGCCGTGTAGAACACGGTCAGGAACACCGGGCGCGAGACCAGCGACAGGATCTGATCGTCGAGGCTGGTCCGGGTGCGGTGGGTCAGCCGGCTCAGCAGGGCTTTGAGCGCCCAGCGCAGCGCGTAGGCCGTGAGCAGACCGAGCGCGGCGATGACCAGCCCGCGCAGGATCGGGTAGTTCTGCAGCGCGCCCCACAGCGGTTGGAGCGGCTCCGGCAGCCAGCGGTTGGGATCGCTGACCGAGTCGGCGATGGCGCCGAGGAAACCGGGTTCGGAGTCGGATTGGGTCTGTTGCATGCTGGGTTCCTGCCAATTGGGTCACGAAAACGGCTTTTTGCGACTGCCGAGGTCGGAAATTTCCTACAAGCCGAGGTGCCGGGTGCGACTTAGCTCGGCGGGCGCGGCTGCCTAAACTAGCCGGACACTGACCGAGAGTCACGGGAGCTCGAGCGATGAAGAGATTAACCATTGAGAGACGGATTCGCCATCTGCAGCGCGAAATGGTGAAGCTGTCGCTGAGCTCCGACCCGCGGCGCAAGCGCTTGCTCTCCTCGCTGACGGCCGCGCTGGCGATCGAACGCAGCCAGTTGCACCTGGTCAGGCAAGCCTCTTAGAACTTCCCGACCGCCATCGCTACGGAGGTTGGCAGTGAGCCCAAGGTTGGCTATCGTTGGCCGGCCGGGCTGGCCGGCAGGGCCAAATCAAGGACCCCATGGGGCAGGAACAAGACCTCGCGCTGCTGATCAAATCGGGCACCCCGCTGGTGGTGATCGAGACCGAGGAGGAAAAACGCGCCATCGAGATGTTCCAGCATGCGCTGGCGGAGGCGCTGCGCCCGCTGTATCGCTGGAGCGTGACCTCGGGCCTGCGCCGCATCGACCTCGACGTCGCGGACTTCGGGCCCCGCCACCAGGAACCGGAGCTGCTGCTACAGCACATCGCCGCCAACGCCGAGCCGTCGATTTACCTGTTGCTTGATTTCCACCCGTACCTCAAGGAGCCACAGAACGTGCGCAAGCTGCGCGAAGTCGCGCTGCGCCACCACGGGATCGAGCACATCGTGGTGCTGATCAGCCCGACGCTGAAGCTGCCGGACGAGCTGAAGGGCCACTCGGCCCGGATCGAACTGACCCTGCCGGACCCCGAGGCCCTGGAGCGCATGGTGCGCGAAGAAGCCTTCGACTGGTCGCGGCGCAACGCCGGCGAGCGGGTCAAAATCAGCAGCAAGGCGCTGAAGCTCCTGATCCGCAATCTCCAGGGTCTGACCCTGCAGGACGCCCGCCAACTGGCGCGCAACGCGATTTTCAACGACGGCGCGATCACCTCGACCGACGTGTCCCGAATCATGGGCGAGAAGTTCCAGCTGCTGAACCGCGAAGGGGTCCTGAGCTACGAATACGACCTGGTCGAGTTCGACGACATCGCCGGGCTGAACGCGATGAAGGAGTGGATCCGCCACCGAAAACCGGTGTTCCTCGGCGGCGCCAACCCGTACGGCCTGGATGCACCCAAGGGGGTGCTGCTGCTCGGGGTTCAAGGCTGCGGCAAGTCGATGGCGGCCAAGGCGGTCGCGTCCGGGTTCGGGGTGCCGCTGCTCAGGCTCGATTTCGGCGCGATCTACAACAAGTACCACGGCGAGACCGAGAAGAACCTGCGCCAGTCCCTGAAGAGCGCCGAGACGATGGCGCCGTGCGTTTTGTGGATCGACGAGATCGAAAAGGGGATCTCGGTCAGCGACTCCGATTCGGGCACTTCCAAGCGGGTGCTCGGGAGCCTGCTGACCTGGATGGCAGAGCGCGAGAGCCAGGTATTCCTGGTCGCCACCGCCAACGACATCGAATCGCTGCCGCCAGAGCTGGTGCGCAAGGGCCGCTTCGACGAGATCTTCTTCGTGGACCTGCCGAAACCGGATTCGCGCGCGCTGATCTTCAAGATCCATCTGAAAAAGCGCAAGCAGGACGCCGCGAAGTTCGATCTGGAAAAACTGGCCGAGCACAGCGACGGCTTCTCTGGCGCCGAAATCGAGCAGGCGGTCGTCTCCGGCCTCTACGCGGCGATGGCCAGCGAGGAGGAACTGACCACCGAGCATCTGCTGAAGACCCTCGACCAGACCCGCCCGCTGTCGGTGGTGATGGCCGAAAAAATCGCCTACCTGAGAGCCTGGGCCGCCCAGCGCACCGTCAGCGCAGATTAGTGCCGGGAGCTAGCGGGCGGCGGCGAAAGCCTTGGCGGTGTCTTAAGTATTCGGCGAACTCGGTCGCGCTCGCTCCACAGCCGGTAGCCGGCGCGCAGCGTCGCCACATTGGCTGCTTCGCTCACGACCCTTCCGGCGGTGCGACGAATTGCAGCACGGTCGTCTCGCCGGGCTTGACCTCGGCTGATCCGAGGTCGTGGTCAGGGGTACCGACGCCTGTATGGACGAAGACGTGGTAAGAGCCGGGGAACAATGCGCGGGAACGGTTGAGCAGCGGCGGGTTCAGCGCGAGCTTGCGCTCCTCGCCCAGCATCGGGTACCAGTAGGCGCTGTCGGGCTGGCCCTCGACGATCAGCTCGCCAGTCCACAGCTCGGTCTTCTCGCCGGCCGCGATCGTCACCGTGCGCCGGGTCTTGTTGACGTCGACCTCATAAGTGCCCGGGGGCAGGTCCAGGGTGTTGTTCAGCCGCGGCGGATTGCCGGGAAAGGCGCGCTTGCCGGCTTGAAGCACATCGAACCAATCCGATGGATCGGCCGCCGGGCTCTTGACCTCCAAGGTGCCAGCGGGGTCGCTCGGAAGCGCTGCAGCGCTTTCATTCGAAGCGGTGGGGGCGGGAGCCTTGGGAGCATCGTCGCGGGAGCATGCCGATCCGCCCGCGATAGCCGCCAGCACCAGCACGAAAACGGTTGCCGTCTTCACGCCCGATCCCTCGAATTTGGGAAACCGATATTGCGCCCGGAACCGGCAGAAGTCCATATCCGCAGGTGGGTGTTGGATTAGTCGAGTCTGGCC
>JBFJNB010000380.1:0-3420 GCA_041633655.1 Lysobacterales bacterium
GGGCGACCGGGTGCTCTACGTTCTGAACGCCGGGAGCAACGATCTGTCGGTGATCGATCTGGACAACGGACGGTCGGTGGATCACGTTGAGCTGGGACACAATCCTCGCGGCATGGTGCTTTCCCCGGACGGCAAGACCCTTTACATCAGCAACGCTCTGGGCGGCTCGGTCTCGGTCCTGTCAACAGACACCAACCAGATCATCGACACCGTCACCGCCAGCGAGATTCCGCTGTCCTCGGAGGTCCTCAACGGCAAACGGCTTTTCAACAGCTCCAATCGCACCGATCTCGCCCGCGATCAATGGATCTCATGCGCCACCTGTCACTTCGACGGCGAGATGGATGGCCGCACCTGGTTCTTTCCCGACGGTCCGCGCAACACACCTAGTTTGCTCGGGGTGGTGGAAACCCTGCCCGCGCATTGGTCAGGCGACTTGGACGAACTGCAGGACGTCGAAGTCACCATTCGCGCCATCCAAGCAGGCAGCGGCTTGGCCCCGGGCCCCGACCACTGCGATCCGGGTTGTGACCAGGGTCCGCCCAACGCCGGTCGATCTCGGGATCTGGACGACCTGGCCGCATTCATGGCGACGCTGAGTCTGCCCCACAATCCGAATCTGGATGTCAACGGCAATCCATCGGCGACGGCGCTGCGGGGAAAGGCGCTGTTCGATTCCGAAGTCCTGGGATGCGCCGGCTGCCACGTACCACCGCTGTACACTGACCGTCGTCGGCACGACGTGGGCACCGGCGACGGTCCCCAGGAGAGAAAAGGGCCGTCATTCGATGTCCCCTCCCTGCGCGGTGTCTACAAGACCGCACCGTACTTGCACGATGGCAGCGCCGCCACGCTTCGGCACGTGCTGACGACCCACAATCCCGACGATCGACACGGCGCGACGTCGCAACTATCGAACGCGGAGACAAACGATCTGATCGCGTTCCTGAACTCGCTGTCCGGCGACTTCACCATCAACTCCGGGCTCAACGGCGCCTGGTTCAATCCGGCGACCCCCGGCCAGGGGTTCTTGTTGGAGATCCTCCCCGACGCCCGGCGCGTATTCCTGGCCTGGTTTACCTACGACACAGTCCAGCCGGAAGCGAGCCACGGCGCCCGGGTGGGGCATCCCGGGCATCGCTGGCTTACCGCAGAGGGGCCATACGGCGGCGCCACCGCCGACCTCGAGGTGACGCTGACCACCGGCGGCGTGTTTGACGACCCCACCCGGGTTGCGAACACGCCCGAGGGCTCGATCTTGCTGACGTTCCACGACTGCACCTCGGGCGCCGTCGAGTACGAACTCGCAGCCGCCGGCGTGTCTGGTCGCATCCCGATCGCCCGGCTGGCGAATGACAACGTGGTCCTGTGCCAGTCGCTGGTGCGGGAGTCGGTCGCACAGGCCGGCCGCTGCAGCCCGAGGAGGTAACGGCCGAAGTGCGGAGTGACCGATCGCAGACAGGAGCCAAGTTGCGGCTTGCCGCAGACTGAGAAGCGTCCTGCCGTTGCGGCTGGCTGTGCCTTGCGATTCGGCCACAAGCTGGCAACGTCACGGTTTGTGCGTTTTTCAGCCTGGATGCACTCGCGCATCCTATTAAGAGTGCTCACTTAATGAGCGCCGCCCAGTGGAACTCGTGCAACGCTCGGGCTACAGCCGCGCCAGGGTCAACTCCACGTCGGCTTGCTGCCAGACCTCGTCGAAGTGGTGCTTGAGAGCCGCTGCTTCGTCGGTCTTGCCCTGAGCCTCGAGGCTCTTGATCAGGCCGAACATCGACCAGCCGCTGTGTTTGTAGATCTCCTGATCCCGACGAAACACCGCCTCGGCCCCAGCGGCGTCCCCGGCCATCAGCAGCGCTTTGCCCAGCGACTGCCGGGTCGGGTAGTACCAGAACGGCGGCTCGGTGTAGGGCAGCGCATCCTGGGCCGCCACCGCGTTGCCGAAATGGACCGCCGCCTGGGTCGGGTCGCCGGCGGCCAGCGCGATGTCGCCCTGAACCAGCTCGTCGGCGATCAAGAGCAACTGGCTGGCGGGGTAATCCACGCTGTCGAGGAAATGGACTTGCGTTGATTCGCGCAGCGGCACCAGCGCGGCGTACTCGGCCCGGGCCGCCTCCAGATCACCGGTGCGCGCGAACGCGGTGGCGCGCGCGTAGTGCCAGATCGCGGTGGAGAACTCCAGCGACGGATCCGGCCGGGGCTCGGCCAGTACTTCGTCCCAGCGACCGAACTGGGTCAGCGCCAAAAGCGGGATCGTGTGGAAGAACTCCACCATCGGGAACTCCTGGATCACCTCCAGGCGCACGTTGGCCGCGACCCGCCGGGCCGCCTCGAGCGCCACCGCGCTGCGCCCCTCCATGCTGGAGGCGGCCCACAGGAAGTGGATGTTGTGCGGGTAGTAGAGCGCCGGATAGAAGCCCTGCGCGTTGCACTGGGCGATGTAGGCCTCGTCCACCGCGGCGGCGCGCACGTTGGCCTCCGATGCGTCGTGGTAGCGCCCCACCCGCCAGTAGATGTGGGCCGGCATGTGCACCAGGTGGCCGGCTCCCGGCACCAGGTGCGCCAAGTTGTCCGCCGCCGCCTCGGCGCGTTCCGGGCTGGAGGAGGCTTCCACCGCGTGGATGTACAGGTGCAGCGCCAGCGGGTGTTTGGGCGATCGCGCGAGCACGGTCTCGAGCGCGTCGATCACCTCGACGGTGTGCGGCTTGGGATTCTCCGGGTCGAGCCAGTAGTCCCACGGCATCGTGGTCATCAGCGCCTCGGCGAACAGCGCCGCGGCGTCGTCGTCGTCCGGATATTTCTGATACAGGCCGCGCATCGCCTCGGCGTAGGCCAGGTCCTGCGGCTCGCGCGGGCTGGTCGGGTCGCCGTTGTAGCGCGCGGCCAGCGCGTCGATGTAGTCGCGCTCGCGTTCGGTTGCACCGGGCTTCAGCGCGATCGCCCGCTGGATCGCCGCATGAGCATCGAGCTGCGCCTCATCCGACATGATCGCCTTGCCGTTGCTGGTGACATTGATGTTCGGACCCAGCGCCAGCGCCTCGCCCCAGAAGCACATCGCGCAGTCGCCATCGAGGGTCTGCGCGGCCTTGAACGAACGCCGCGACTCGGCGTGGTTGAACGCGAAGTCGAGCACCAGCCCCTGATCGAAGTAGCGCTGCGCCCAGGGATCGCGGGTGGTGATCGGATGGGAATGCTCGCCCATGCCGGTAAACAGCGGCGCCCCGGCCCGGGCGACGATCTCGGCCTGGGTCTCGGGCGGCTGCTGGCCGCAGGCGTGAAGCAGCAGTACGCCGCCCAGCAGCGCCGCGGTTCTTGCCAAGTGTAATGTGTTCACGGCAACCCCCTCAGGTTGAAACGGGTCGATTATAAAGCAAGGAGACCCCGCCCGGCGCGCCGAGGGTGGGCGAACACCCGGTGTAATCA
>JBFJNB010000381.1:0-3399 GCA_041633655.1 Lysobacterales bacterium
CCCGGCAACTCGTCGAGGCTGGCGACCGTCGGCGTCGCCCCGGCATCGATCGGCTCCCGGGACCGGTTCACCCAGACCGCGTTCAGGCCCGCGCCGAGCGCCCCGACGACATCCAGCTCCAGATCGTCCCCAACGTGGACCACCTGGTGGGGCTCGAGCCCCAGGCGCTCCACCGCATGTGCGAAGATGCCCGGCTCCGGCTTCGCGACCCCGGCGTCGCGCGCGCTGACGCTCACCTCGAAGTACCCGCTCAGGCCCACCGCCTCCACGCTGGCGTTGCCATTGGTGATGCTGGCCAGCCGGAACCGGCCGCGCAGGCTATCGAGCGCTCGGGGCACGTCGGCGTACAGCTCCACCCGGTTGCGGGCGGCGAAAAACACCTGGAACGCGCGCTCGACGTCGCGCTCGCCCATTCCCAGCGGCTGCATCGCGCGGCGCAGCGTGGCGCGCCTGAGCGCCGAGAAGTCGAACCGAAGCTCCGGGTGCTCGCGCGCGACTTGTTCGCGCAGCGCCCGCAGCTCGTCCATCGACCAGCGCTCGGCCACCGCCGGGAAGTTGGCTTGGAGCCAGTCGTGCACCCGCCGTTCGGCCCGCGCGATCACCGGCGCGATTGGCCACAGCGTGTCGTCGAGGTCGAACGTGATTGCCTTGATGTCGCGCACCGGGGGCTGGACCGCTCTACGACTGCGGCGCGGGCTCGTCGCCCGCCCGCAGACCGTTCAGAAGATCCGCCCGCTCCAGTTGCCTGGACGTCAGCGACAGCCCGTCGGTAAACGGCACCACCCCATTGCGGCGCAGCGCTCGCTTGGCCTCCGGGGAGCCCGCGAAGCGCAGGAACTCGCGCACCTCGCGGCGCTTGCGGCTGTCTTCTCGCACCGCCAGATACAGCGGGAAATAGAGCAGGTAATCACCGCTTTGGATCGCCGGCACCGAGGCCGACCGCCCCTCCAGCGCCAGCAGCTTGACCCGGCGTGAGCGCGCGCCGGAATAGGTCGTGACCGCCAGCGTCGACGCCCCGTCCTCGACCGCGGCTTCCAGCTCCTCGGTACCGGCCGCGGTTCGGGTTCGCGCCAGCGCGACGCCCGGGTCGCCCAGGATCAGCTCCGCCAGGTTGTAGTCGATCCCCTCCAGCGCGTCGGCGTGGACCACCAGCTCGATCGGCTGGTCGCTCCCGCCGAGTTCGCTCCAGTTGGTGATCTTGCCGAGGTATAGATCGCGCAACTGCGCCAGCGTGATGTTGCCGATCGGGTTGCCCGGATTGACGATCGCCACCAGCGCGTCCCAGGCGACCGGATACAGCGTCGCGCGGCGCTCCTGCCGATCGGCTGCCCGCGCCCGCCGCGAGGTGCCACCCATCTCGACGTCGCCGCTGGCCGCCTGCCGGATGGCGTCCGTCGACCCGGTCATCTCGATTCCGATCGCCGGTTTGCCGCGCGCCTGGTAGAGGCCGGCCAGGTCAGCCATGACCGCGCGGGTGCTGACGAGGTCGCCGGCATAGAGGAGGCTCTGCGCGACCGTGGGGGCCGCCGCAGACAGCGCGCAGGCCACGATCACCGCGCGGACCATCCGGAGGCCGGCATGCCCCGGGCTGCCCGCACTGGATTGACGCATGGTCCTAGTGTCCTGTTCGGTAAATGTGCCGCCGCGCTCCGGCATGGCCGCGCTCGTACCGAATTTAACACGCGGGGCGCTAAGATACAGCTTTGCCCAAGCGCGCTGCGGCGGGCCCGATTCGGTGCTTCCGGCGGCGCGGCCGCGAGCCATTCGAGCTAAGCTATTGATCCTTGGTCGGGGCGCGAAACGTAATTAACTGAATTTCTTGAAATATTTCGTAAATCCATGAAATTTATACAAATTATGTGATTTGACTTTCTCTCGGCGGAGGTTTAGTCTGAGCATCCCGACACACTACATCTTGTGTAGTCGACCTACGCCAATAACTAGATTTAGTGGTGCTTTCGCGCCTGAGGGAAGCAGTCCGAATGAGCAGCGTACGCCTGGAAGCCGTGCCCAACAGCGTCACCGAGATCCCGCTCCAAAAAGCCTCGCAGGATATCTGGGATAAGAAGTACCGGCTGAAGACCAAGACCGGGGAGGTCGTCGACGCAACCATCGACGACACCTATCAGCGGGTCGCGCGCGCGCTCGCCGCGCCCGAGCCGAGCGCCGAGAAACGCGCTTACTGGAACGAGCGCTTCCTGTGGGCGCTGCGCCGCGGGGTGATCCCGGCCGGGCGAATCACCTCCAACGCCGGCGCGCAGGAGCACAAACCGGCGACCTCGACCATCAACTGCACGGTCTCGGGCACGATCACCGACTCGATGGATGGGATTCTCAGGAAGGTCCACGAAGCCGGGCTGACCCTGAAGGCCGGCTGCGGCATCGGCTACGAGTTCTCGACCCTGCGCCCGCGCGGGGCCTACGTTTCGGGAGCCGGCGCCTACACCTCGGGCCCGCTGTCGTTCATGGACATCTACGACAAGATGTGCTTCACGGTGTCCTCGGCCGGCGGCCGCCGCGGCGCGCAGATGGCGACGTTCGACGTGTCCCACCCGGATGTGCGCGAGTTCATCCGGGCCAAGCGCGAGAGCGGACGCCTGCGCCAGTTCAACCTGTCGCTGCTGATCACCGACGACTTCATCGAGGCGGTCCGGGACGATCGACCCTGGCCGCTGGTGTTCCCGATCCTGGAATCGGAGGCCGGCGAGATCGACCTGGACGACCCGTCCCAGGTGGTCTGGCGAGACTGGCCGACCACCAACGGCTACCGGGTCAACGACGACGGCCTGGTCGCGTGCCGGATCTACAAGACCGTGCGCGCGCGGGGGCTGTGGGACATGATCATGACCTCGACCTACGATTTCGCCGAGCCGGGGTTCATCCTGATCGACCGGGTCAACGAGATGAACAACAACTGGTACTGCGAGAACATCCGCGCCACCAATCCCTGCGGCGAGCAGCCGCTGCCGCCGTACGGCTCGTGCCTGCTGGGCTCGGTCAACCTGACCCGCTTCGTCGAGCACCCGTTCACCGACCGCGCCGCGTTCAACTGGGACGAGTACCGCGAGGCGGTGCGCGTGTTCACCCGGATGCTCGACAACGTGGTCGAGGTCAACGGCCTGCCGCTCAAACAGCAGGGCGAGGAAATCCGGCGCAAGCGCCGCCACGGGATGGGCTTCCTGGGGCTGGGCTCGACCCTGACGATGCTGGGGCACACCTACGGCTCGCCCGCCTCGCTGGAGTTCACCGAGGCGGTTGCCCGCGATATGGCGGTCGCCGGCTGGGAGACCGGGCTGGAGCTGGCGCGCGAGAAAGGCCCGGCGCCGATCATGGAAGAGGAATTCGAGGTCACCCGCGAGATGCTGCGCAAGCGCCCGGAGCTGGCCGCCGACGGGCACA
>JBFJNB010000382.1:0-3385 GCA_041633655.1 Lysobacterales bacterium
AGTTGATGCTGTGCGCCGGGGGCCTGCCCGTCGACAGGTCGGCCGAGCCGTGCAGGCGTCGGCCCAGTTCGGCGAGCATGCCGGGGTCGCCCTTCCAGAACCGCCGCACGGTGTTGCGGAAGCGATCGTTCCACTCCGCCCAGGTCGCCGGAAAGCCGCCGAGCCGGTAGCCGTCGGGCCCGAGATCCCACGGTTCGGCGATCAGCAGCCGTTCCTTGAGCAGCGGATCGGCCGCCAGCGCGCGAAACAGCGGGGCGTCGCGGTCGAATCGGCCCCCGGCACGCCCCAGGGTCGTGGCCAGGTCGAAGCGGAAACCGTCGATGCCGAAGCGGCGCACCCAGTGGCGCAGCGCGGCCAGGGTCAGCTCCACCACCGCTGGCTGGCCGAAGTCGAGGGTGTTGCCGCAGCCGGTATGGTTCAGATAGCGCCGCCGATCTTCGGCCAGCGCGTAATAGCTCGCATTGTCGAGTCCGCGCAGGCTCAGGGTCGGGCCCCGCTCGTCGCCCTCGCAGGTATGGTTGAACACCACGTCCAGGATCACGGCCAGACCGTGCGCCTTGAGCGCCTGAACGGCCTCGCGCAGCTCGGTTGCAGGGTCATGCTCGGCATAGCGCGCGGTGGGAGCCAGGAACGCGAGCGGGTTGTAGCCCCAGTAGTTGGTGAGGCCCCGCTCGATCAGCGGCTGCTCGTCGATGAATTCGGCCAGCGGCATCAACTCCACCGCGGTGACCCCGAGCCCGGTCAGATGCTCCAGCACCGCCGGGTGGGCCAGGCCCCGATAGCGGCCGCGCTGAGCCTCCGGCACGCGCGGATGGCGGCGGGTCAGGCCGCGCACGTGGGCCTCGTAGATCACCATGTCGGTGAGCGCGTGGCGCGGCCCGCCCGGCGCTGACCCGGGTTCGGGCCCGGTCACCACCGCCTTGGGCACGTAAGGGGCGCTGTCCAGCGTACTGAACGAGAGGTCCCCGTCCGGCGATTCGACGTCGTAGCCGTACAGCGCCGGGTGCCAGGTGAGTGCGCCGGACAGCGCGCGCGCGTAGGGGTCGATCAGCAGCTTGTGGCGATTGAAGCGGTGCCCGGCCGCGGGCTCGTAGGGACCGTCCGCGCGCAGCCCGTAGCGCTGACCCGGCTCGACCCCGGACACGATCCGGTGCCACACGTCGCCGGGGCCGCGCTCCAGGTCGATGGCGCGCTCGGCCTCGCCGTCGAACAGGCAGACGCTGACCCGCTCGGCATGCGCGGAGTATGCCGCGAATCGGGTCTGGCTCGCGCCGAGATAGGTGGCGCCCAGCAGCAGCTCGATTTCCGTCTGCGCATCCATCGATCAGCCGTTAGTCTTTGAGCTTGAAGAACACGGTTGCCAGCGGTGGCAGGTTCAGCGCGAGCGTGTGCGGAAATCCGCCGCAGGCTCGAGGCTCGGTCGCGATCGCCTCGCCGGTCGGATAGCCCGAGCCCCAGTAGCGCTCGTGGTCCGAGTTCAGCACCGCGCGGTAACGGCCGGCCGCCGGCACCCCGATCCGATAGCCGTCGCGCGGCACCGGGGTGAAATTGGAAACCACCAGCACGAAATCCCCGTCGGCGTCGGAGCGCAGGAACGCGAATACCGAGTTGGCGGCATCGTCCACCTGGACCCAGCGGAACCCCGCCGGCTCGCAGTCGCGCTGATGGAGCGCCGGCTGGGAGCGGTACAGCCGGTTCAGGTCCGCGACCAGGCGCTGCACCCCGGCGTGGGCGGGCTGGGCCAACAGCCCCCAGTCGAGCTCCCAGTCGTGGTTCCACTCGCGCCGCTGGGCCAATTCGCCGCCCATGAAAAGGAGCTTTTTTCCGGGATGGCCCCACATGTAGCCAAGGCAGGCGCGCAGGTTGGCGAATTTCTGCCACTCATCGCCAGGCATCTTTTCCAGCAGCGAACGCTTGCCGTGCACGACCTCGTCGTGGCTGAACGGCAGGATGAAATTCTCGCTGTAGGCATAGGTCAGCCCGAACGTGATCTTGTTGTGGTGGTGGCCGCGGTGGACCGGGTCCTGGGACATGTAGTCCAGGGTGTCGTGCATCCAGCCCAGGTTCCACTTGTACCCGAATCCGAGACCGCCCCATTCGAGCGGAGCCGATACGCCCGGCCAGGTCGTGGATTCCTCGGCAATCGTCACCGCCCCGCTGGCCTCGTGGGCGACCGCCGCGTTCAGGCGTTTGATCAGTTCGATGGCTTCCAGGTTTTCGCTGCCGCCGTGCACGTTGGGCACCCACTCGCCATCCTGCCTGCTGTAGTTCAGGTACAGCATCGAGGCCACCGCATCGACCCGCAGGCCGTCCAGGTGATAGTGATTCAACCAGAACAGCGCATTGGCGATCAGGAAGTTGCGCACCTCGAGGCGGCCGAAATTGTAGATCAGCGTGTTCCAGTCCTGGTGGTAACCCTTGCGCGGGTCGCCGTACTCGTACAGATGGGTGCCGTCGAAATGGGCCAGCGCGTGCTCGTCGGACGGAAAATGTGCCGGCACCCAGTCGAGCAGCAAGCCCAGACCCTCGCGGTGGCAGGTGTCGACGAAGAAGCGAAAATCCTCCGGGGTGCCGAAGCGGCTGGTCGGCGCGAACAGCCCGGTGGGCTGGTAGCCCCACGAGCCGTCGAACGGATACTCCTGCACCGGCAGCAGCTCGAGATGGGTGAACCCCAGCGACTTCACGTAAGGCACCAGGTGCTCGGCCAGTTCGCGGTAGCCGTAATACCCCTTGCCGGCCCCCGGATGGCGGCGCCACGAGCCCAGGTGGACCTCGTAGATCGAGACCGGGCTCGAACGGCGGGCGCGGTCCGCGCGGGCCGCCATCCACTCCTCGTCGCTCCAGCGAAATCCGGAAACGTCGAACACCCGCGACGCGGTGCCCGGCGGCTGCTCGGCGTAGAACGCGTAGGGGTCGGCCTTCAGCGGCAGCCGCTTGCCGTCGGGATCGAACAGCGCGAACTTGTACAGCATGCCGGGTGCGACGCCGGGGACGAAGATCTCCCACACCCCGCAGTCCGGGTGCCGCCGCATCGGGTGCACGCGCGGGTCCCACTGGTTGAATTCCCCGATCACCGACACCTGGCCGGCGTGGGGCGCCCACACCGCAAAGCGCACGCCGGCAATGTCGTCGAATTGCAGCCGGTGGGCGCCGAGCTTCTCGAACGAGCGCAAGTGATCGCCCTGGGCCAGCAGATGGAGATCCAGGGGTCCGAACGTGGAGCCGAACCGGTAGGCATCTTCGATGACATCGCGCTGTCCGCCGCGGTCGACCCGCAGCACGTAGACGAACGGCTGCTTGCGGCGCCCCAGGGTGCCGGCGAAGTATCCATCCGGGTGCAGTCGCTGAAGCACCGCGACGCAGCGTCCGCCGGCGGCGGGCGGCG
>JBFJNB010000383.1:0-3384 GCA_041633655.1 Lysobacterales bacterium
GCTCGCCGGCGAGCGGCTGACGGCCCTCAGGGCCTGGGCCGAGCAGCGCGCCGAGGCCGGCGACGCGGACGCTGACCGCCTGCTGCTGCAGTGGCAGTAACCAAAACCAACCACCGGGGTTGACAAGACATGCAGACTGAACCTTTTCGATGGGCCCTGCTCGTGGTCGGCCTCGCGCTGGCCGGAACCGCCGCGGCGCAGGTCGCGCGCCCGCTGACGCTGGAGGGCAAGACCGCGCTGTACCAACGGGTCATCGCGGTGCCTGGCGCGGAACTCTTCGCGACGATCGACCCGCCGCCGGCCGAGGGCCGGGCGGTGACGCCTTTCACCGCGTTCTACGTCTACGCGCGGCGCGCCAGCGGCGACCGCCAGTGGCTTCAGGTCGGGACCGACAGCAACGGCACGCTGGACGGCTGGCTGCCGGCGGAGCAGGGTATCGAATGGAAGCAGACCCTGACGGTGGCGTTCAAGGACCCGGCCAACCAGCCGCGGGTGCTGCTGTTCGCCGACCGCGACTCGCTCAAGTCGCTGGTCGACTCCGGCGATGCGGCCGGCTACCGTGATTTGCGCCAGCGCGCCGAGCAGGGCCTCGCGGCCGACTCGCCGGTGGCGGCGATCCAGCCGAACGGCTACATCGACATCCGGCGCGATTTCTACCTGGTACCGATTCTCGGGCACGAGGACGTGTTGATCGGGGCCCATCAGGGCCGGCTGCTGCACGTGGCCTCGGTTCCGCTGCGCGATCCGACCCCGGCCGACGGAGCCTATCGCGCCGGAGTGGTGTTCGTCATCGACACGACGATTTCGATGGGCCCGTACATCGAACGCACCCGTTCCACGATGCGCCGGGTCTACGAGACGATCGCCGCCGCGGAGCTGTCCGAACGCGTGAGCTACGGCCTGGTTGCCTATCGCGACAACATCGATGCAGTCCCCGGGCTGGAATTCGACACCCGCGTCTACGCGACCTTGACCGACGGACTCAGCGGGGATGAATTCCTGAGTCGGATTCGTACCGTCCAGCCGGCCGCGGTCTCCAGCCAGGGCTTCGACGAGGACGCCTACGCCGGCATCGTCAAGGCCATCGAGGGCATCGACTGGACCGGGTACTACGCCCGCTATGTGATTCTGATCACCGACGCCGGACCGCGCATCAGCGGTGATCCGCTGTCGACCACCGGGCTCGACAGCGCGTCGCTGCGGCGCCTGGCGCTGGACAACGACATCATCCTCGGGGTCATGCACCTGAAGACGCCGGAAGGCGCGAGCAACCACGCCTATGCCGAAGATCAGTACCGCCGCCTGACCAGCATCAGCGGGATCGGTGATTTCTACCACCCGGTGGCAACCGGGGATGTCGCCGGCTTCGAGCAGGCCCTGGGGGCGATGACGGCCCAGCTCACCCAGCAGGTGCGCGATGCCGCCGCCGGCAAACAACCGCTGCGCGTGGCGGAGCCGTCCGCCCCCGGTACCGAGCTGGCGTCGTTCCAGCAGAAGGTGGCCAAACTCGGTTATGCGCTGCGCATGCGCTATCTCAAGGACCAGGGCGGGCAGGCGGTGCCGGCCCTGTTCGACGCCTGGATGATCGACCGGGACTTCGACGATGCCGCCGAGCGCGCGGTCGACGTGCGGGTGCTGCTGACCCGCGATCAGTTCAGCGACCTGCACGAGGTTCTGCAGCAGGTGCTGGCGACGGCCGAGGAGGGCGCGCTGGCGCCGGACGATTTTCTCGACGAGCTCAAGAGCCTGGCCGCGACCATCAGCCGCGATCCGGAGGCCGCCAAGAGCACCAGCGGGGTGACTGGCGGCGCGAGCCTGGCCGAGCTGGGATACATGCGCGAGTACCTCGAAGGACTGCCGTATCGCAGCGAGGTGATGAACCTGGACCTGAGCACCTGGCAGCAGTGGTCGGCGCAGCGTCAGTTCGAGTTCATCAACCAGCTCGACGGCAAGGTCGCCTACTACCGGGCGATCCACAACAACGTCGACCTTTGGGTGTCGCTCGACGGCGGTCCGGTCGACGGTGATTCGGTCTATCCGCTGCTGTTGGAGGCCTTGCCCTGAGCGCGGCGGTTTTCAGCCTGCGCGATACGGTCAAGACATATGCGGCGGGGGGAACCCGCTTTCGGCTGACGGTCACCCACCTCGACATCCCGCGCGGCGGCAAGCTCGCGTTCATCGGTGAAAGCGGGTCGGGCAAGTCGACGCTGCTGGAACTGCTGTCGATGATCCTGCGGCCCAACGAAAGCGCCGGCTTCGCGTTCACCCCGCTCGCGGGTGAGCCGGCCCATGACGTGGCGGCGATCTGGGATTCCGGTGATCCCGACCGGCTGACCGACCTGCGCAGCCGCCATATCGGCTACGTGCTGCAGAACGGCGGCCTGCTGCCCTACCTCAGTGTGCGAGACAACATCAACCTGTCGCGACGGCTGCTCCATCTGCCGCTCGACGACGTCGCCGAACGCTGGACGGCGAAGCTCAACATCGCCGCCCAGCTCGACAAGCTGCCGGCCGAGCTGTCGGCCGGGCAACGCCAGCGCGCCGCGATTGCGCGGGCCCTGGCGCACGATCCGCCGGTGCTGATCGCCGACGAGCCGACCGCCGCGCTCGATCCGCTGACCGGACAGCGGATCATGGACGTGCTGGTGGGGCTGACCGAGGAACTGGGCGTGACGCTGATCCTCGCCACGCATGCACTGCCGCTGCTGGAGCGGCGCGGCTTCAGCCTCATCGACCACCGGATCGAGATCGCGGAGGAGAACTCGATGACGGTGGCCATTTCCAACGCGCCACCGCGGCGCGAGCGCAAGCGTCGCGAGGGCGCTTGATGATGAGGGCGCGTTCCCAGCTCCCCCTGATGATCAATCTCGCGGTACGCGACTACCGCCACGAATGGGTCATGTCGGGCTGTTTCGTGCTGGCCCTGGCCGCGGTGCTGGTGCCGCTGCTGGTTCTGTTCGGGCTCAAGTACGGGATCATCAGCAACCTGCTCGACCCGCTCAAGCAGGATCCCCGCTACCGCGAAATCACCCCCAGCGGGAGCGGCAGCTTCGATCCGGCCTGGTTCGCGGCGATGGCCGACCATCCGCAGGTCGAGTTTCTGGTTCCGCGCACGCGGGCCATTGCGGCCACGATCAAGCTGCGGGTGCCCAGCAGCGACGTCGGCCGGATCATCGACGCCGAGCTGGTCCCGTCGGCGCCCGGCGATCCGGTGCTGCCGGCGCCGGCGGCGGCGGCCGGCTTCGATCGGGTGATTCTGTCGGCCGATGCGGCCGACAAGCTCGGTGCGAGCGCCGGCACCGTGATCGAGGGGTTGATCAGTCGGATCTACCAGGACCATCAGCAGACCGAGCGGCTGCCGCTGGAGGTGGTCGCGGTGGCCCC
>JBFJNB010000384.1:0-3373 GCA_041633655.1 Lysobacterales bacterium
CATGACGCCGCGCCGGCCGGTGGCGGCGCTGGTCGCTGGCTGGTCCTGGCGCTGTCGGCCGTGGTGATCGCCGCGGCCGTCACCTGGTGGATCGGCGCCCGGCCGCTGCTGGTCGAGGTCGCGGAGGCCACCGCGGCGACGCTCTCGGTCGACGCGCGCCCATCGGTGCTGGATGCCTCCGGCTACGTGGTGGCCCGGCGCCGCGCGACGGTGTCGTCCAAGATCACCGGCAAAGTGGTCGAGGTGCTGATCGAGGAAGGCATGCGGGTCGATGCGGGCCAACTGCTGGCGCGGCTCGACGACAGCCAGGCGCGGGTACTGCTGGGCCTGGCCGAGGCCCAGCTCAGGCGCACCCGCAGCGCGCTGGCCGAGATCGAGGTACAGCTTGCCGAGGCCCGGCGCCGCGAGCGGCGAACCGCCGAGCTGGCAGCGCGAGACCTGGCCAGCGACGCGGACCGCGATGCCGCCCAAGCCGCGGTCGAGGCGCTGGAAGCGCGCCTGGCCACCTCGCGCGAAGACATCGAGGTTGCATCGCGGGCGGTCGAACTGGAGCGCGAGCGCCTCGACGACACCCTGATCCGCGCTCCGTTCGACGGCGTCGTCATCGCCAAGGCAGCCCAGCCCGGGGAGATGATCTCGCCGATCTCGGCCGGCGGCGGCTTCACCCGCACGGGCATCTGCACGATCGTCGACATGGACTCGCTCGAAGTGGAAGTCGACGTCAACGAGGCCTACATCGACCGGGTCAGCGCTGGCCAGCCGGTCACCGCGCGCCTGGACGCCTATCCCGACTGGCGGATTCCGGCCGAGGTGATCGCGATCGTGCCCGCCGCCGACCGGCAGAAGGCCACGGTGCGGGTGCGGATCGGCTTTCGCGAGCGCGATTCGCGGATCCTGCCGGACATGGGGATCAAGGTTTCGTTCATGGAGGGTGAACCGGCGGCACCGGCCGCCACCGCGGCGGGCGTGGCGGTACCGGCCGGGGCCATCGTCGAACGCGACGGCACGCAGGTCGCATTCGTGCTCGCCGGCGGGCGCGCCGAGCGGCGAGCGGTACGAACCGCCGCCGTCGCGGGACGCACACTGATCGCCGCCGGCGTGCTCGCCGGCGAGCGTGTGATCGTGAATCCGCCGGACGAGCTGGCCGACGGCGACCCGGTCCGTGTCAACGACAGATAACCCGGATACTGCAGGGAGAAGCTCATGACCGACAAGCTGGTGGTCATCCGCAACGTCAGCAAGGTCTACCACAAGGGCCGCGAGAAGGTCGAAGTGCTGCACGGGCTGGACCTGGAAATCCCGGCCGGCGACTTCGTCGCGCTGATGGGGCCCTCCGGTTCGGGCAAAACGACGCTTCTGAACCTGATCGGCGGGCTCGACCGGCCTACCTCCGGCGAGGTCGAGGTCGACGGCGTGCGGGTGGACGCGATGAGCCCATCGAAGCTGGCCCAGTGGCGCGGCCGCCATGTGGGCTTCGTGTTCCAGTTCTACAACCTGCTGCCGGTCTTGACCGCCCAGCGCAACGTCGAGCTGCCCCTGCTGCTTTCCAAAATGAGCGGCGCCGAGCGCCGCCGTCGCGCGCTGACCGCGCTCACCATCGTCGGCCTCGAGGACCGCGCCAAGCATTATCCGCGCGAGTTGTCCGGTGGCCAGGAGCAGCGGGTCGCGATCGCCCGCGCGATCGTCAGCGACCCGACCCTGATCCTCGCCGATGAGCCTACCGGGGACCTTGATCGACAGACCGCCGATGAGATTCTGAATCTGCTCGAGGTGCTGAATCGAGAGCATGGCAAGACCATCATCATGGTGACCCACGACCCGCGCGCGGCCGGCCACGCCAAACGCACGCTGCATCTGGACAAGGGCCGCCTGAATCATCAGTCCGAGCCGCAGGGCAGCCAGGAAGTGCCGGTGTGAACTCGCTGCACCTGATCCGAAAAAACCTGACCCGCAAGAAGACGCGGACCTTGTTCACCGGGCTGTCGATCGTGGTCGCATTCCTGCTGTTCGGCCTGCTAGGCGCGCTGGGCCACGCGTTCAGCCTCGGGGTTTCGCTGGCGGGCGCCGACCGCCTGATCACGATCCACAAGGTGACGCTGATCGAACTGCTGCCGATAAGCTACGGCGACCGCATCCGCCAGATCGACGGAGTCGAGGAGGTCTCGCACTACACCTGGTTCGCCGGCTACTACCAGGAGCCGAACCGGCAGATTGCGAGCTTTCCGACCGATCCAGACACGTTCAAACGGGTTTATTCGGAGTTCGAGGTCGCGCCGGAACAGTGGGAGGCCTGGCGCGCCAACCGCTCCGGAATGCTGGCCGGACGCGCGCTGGCGCAATCCTACGGCTGGGAGGTCGGCCAGCGGATACCGATCGGCTCGACCATCTGGCCCAAGACCGACGGCGGCTATTCGTGGGAGTTCACGCTGGACGCCGTCTACGACGGGGTCGGCAACGGCTCCGACGAGCAGCAGTTCTACTTCCACTACGAGTATTTCAACGAGGCGCGCGCGTTCGGTCAGGACCTGGTCGGATGGTACGTACTCAAGATCGCCGACCCTGATCGCTCCGATGAGATCGCCAAGGAGGTCGATGCCCTGTTCGCCAACTCGCCGCGCGAAACCAAGACCTCGACCGAGAAGGGCTTCGTACAGGCCTTCGCGGGCCAGATGGGCGACATCGGCGCGATCGTCAACTACATCCTGGTCGCGGTGTTTTTCACGCTGCTGCTGGTGGCCGGCAACACGATGGCTCAGTCGGTGCGCGAGCGGACTTCAGAACTGGGAGTCATGAAAACGGTCGGCTTTTCCGATCGGCGGATTCTGTGGATGGTGCTGGCCGAGAGCCTGCTGCTGAGCGTGATCGCCGGCGGCATCGGGCTGGCCCTGGCGGTGGGCTTCGTCAACGGCCTGCAGTCGGTGGTAGCGCGATTCCTGCCGGGCCTGATCATCACTCCGCAGGTGCTGGCCGTCGGCGTGCTGCTGGTGCTGGCGCTGGGAATCGTGTCCGGGCTGGTCCCGGCCCTAAGGGCGATGCGCCTTGACGTGGTCAAAGCGCTGGCGAGGCGATAGGCCATGGCGTGGTTAGGACAAACGATAGCGGTCACCGGGCAGAGCATCCGCAGCCTGCCGCAGCGTTCGGGCTCCAGCCTGGTCGCGGTGATCGGAGTCGCCGGCGTCGTGCTGGTGTTCGTCGCGGTGCTGTCGATGGCGTATGGTTTTCAGCGGACGCTGGCCACTGGCGGCGACGCACAAAACGTGATCGTGCTGCGCTCGGCCTCGACCTCGGAGCTCGACTCCACGCTGTCGGGCGATCAGGTCCGGATCGTCAAGGACACCACGGGGCTGGCCGGCGGCGCCGACGGCCCGCTCGC
>JBFJNB010000385.1:0-3373 GCA_041633655.1 Lysobacterales bacterium
ACCGAGAAGAAATTCTCCACGTCGCGTTCGTGCTGCGGCGCCGTGGGCCGGTCCCCCGGGGCCACCAGCACATTCCAGGCGCCCCGCATCTCGGCCATCCCGAACTCGGGCGGTGCCGGCGGTTCGTGCAGCAGGTAACGGGCCAGCACGTCGATCTGCTCCGCGGTCAGTTCGCCCGAGGTGCCCCAGTTCGGCATCCCGGCGGGCGAGCCGTAGGTGATGAGTGCCTTCAAGTAATCCGCGCCCTTCTCCCGGGTCAGGTCGGTGGTCAGCGGCTTGCCGGTCGCACCCTTGCGGAGTACGCCGTGGCAGCCGGCGCAGCGTTCGAAGTAGACCTGCTTGGCCTGATCGAACTCGGCCACCGTCATCGGGGGCCCTTCGGAGGAGATCAGGTCTCGGGTCGCCTCGGGCGGAATCGGACTCGGGGTGCCCTGGTAGGCCATTCCCGCCTTGTCCACCGGGTGCTCGGCCGGTGTCGCGGCGGCAACATCGGCCTGGCCGGCGCGGGCTGCGGCAACCTGCGCCGGCGCGATCGTACCGCCGTCGTTGCCCCAGGCGTTGAGCGTATAGGTCAGGATGTCGGCCACCTCGACGTCGCCGAGGTAGGACATGTTGGGCATGACCGCGTTGTAAGTGACGCCGTTGACCTCGATCGGACCCGACTTGCCGCCGAGCACGATGCCGATCGCGCGCTCGGGGTCGGCCAGCAGATAGTCGGCGCCCGCCAGCGGCGGGAAGGCCCCGGCGAGGCCTTTGCCAGTGGCCTGGTGGCAGGCCTGACAGTGCACCCCGTACAGGCGCTCGCCGTCGGCCAGACGTTGCTCCGGCGAGCGGCTCGCGGAGGCCACCTCGGCCTGATGGACCTGCACGTCGGCCGCGGTAGCGGCCGCCTGCGGCGCGGAATTGGCACCGCTGCCGCAGGCCCCGGCCAGCAGCAACAGGCCTGGTATCAATGGTTTCCAAGCGGTCATTTGCGTTCTCCTGATGGTCCTGTCCGGACGGTCATTGCCAGTCCAGCGACACGCTGAGGGCGGCATGCCGGCCCGGATTGGCGAGCACCGGCAGCAACGGGTCGCCGGCGCCCAGGCCCTGGACGTCGGCCCAGTGCCAATAAATCTTGTTGCCCAGGTTGAATAGCCCGGCCCGCAGCGCGAGCCCGGCACGCGGCCGGTAACTGGCGGTCAGGTCGACGATGCCGTATCCGGCCGGGTGAAACTGGTCGTCGGCGGGCGCGTCGAGGCCGCGCTTGCGATCGACGAAGGTCGCGGTCAGCGTCGCCGCCAGCGGCCACGACGGCGGCTGCCAGCGCAGCGCCGCGATCGCCTCGGCCGGATCCACGCCGATCAGCTCGGCCCCGTCGCGCCGGTTCTCGCCTCGGGTCCAGGCCAGCGCAAGACTCACTTCGAACGAGTCCAGCGCATCGGTCCATGCGCCCAGGCGCTGTTCCAGGCGCAGTTCCGCGCCGTAAATGCGGGCGCGGTCGATGTTGCGCGACTGGAACAGGATCACCCCGGTGTCCGGATCGGTCCCGAGGCGGGCCTTGGTTTCGATGAAATCGTCGTACTCGGTGTAGTGCGCGGCCAGGGCCACCGACGTCGCCGGCGCGAAGTAGCGCAGGCCCAGTTCCAACCCCTGCGAGGACTCCGATTTCAGGTCGGGATTCGGAATCGCGCGAATGTTGAACAGCGGGATGTCCAGTCCGATGTTGGCGTCCTCGAAGGGCGGTGCCCGGAAGCCGTAGGCGTACTGACCGAACGCGCTCAAGCCCGCCGAGATGTCGTAGGTGAAACCGAGCTTGGGCGACACATTGTGCTCGCGAACCTGGACCACCTCGGTCGCCGGGTTGTCGCCCCGATAGACCTCGTCCGGGCGCGGGTCCAGATCGTAGTAATCGAAGCGCAGCGCCGGAATCCAGGTCCAGCGGCTGTCCTCGAACACGATCTCGTCGTGCAGGTAGAACCCGGCTTCCAGGGTTCGGGAATTCGGGAAGTCGCGCACCGGAAAGTGCTCGCCGAGGATCACCCGGGTCGGGTTGTTTCCGGCGAGATCGGTCTGCAGCGCGTCGCGCAGCTCCTCGGTGTCGGTCCGCGCCAGCTCCAGCCCGTAACCGAGCCGGTGGCTGACCCCGCCAAGCTCGAACTCGCTGCTCAGATCCAGCTCGAGCCCGAGCACGTCCTGGGTGAAGCCGAACTCGCGCGCCCGGCGAATGCCGCTGGCGGCGCGCTCCTCGAGCGTGACCTGGTCGGTATCGGCGCGCTGGCCGTAGACCACGATGCGGCCGTCAGCGGCCCAGGCGGGTCCGGATCCGAATTCGTAAGCGACGCTGAGGCGATCGCGCTGCTGGCGGTCGTCACCGTCGAGTCGCGTGGTGGAGGCGAACCGCCCGCTGCCGAGCACCGAGCGGATCTCGGTTGCGGCGTCGCGCTCGAAGTGATCTACGGTCGCGGTCAGCCGGCTGGTCGGGGAGCGGTTCCAGCTCGCTTTGGCGAATGCGCTGAGGCTCTGGTAGTCCTGGCGGTCCTCGCCGCTCGCGGCGGCCGCATCGAGCTGGTGCCCGTCGCGGTAGCTCAGCGCGGCCAGCAGGCCGTGGTCCGGTTGCGCCCAGGCCACGCGCGCGCTCGCGAACATGGAGTCGTCGGCCCCGAGGTGGCCGGCGCTGAGACCCAGGTGAGGGCGCCCGAATTCGGGTACCAGATCCTCGGCCTCGAAGGTGTGGTAGGACACCACACCGCCGATCGCGTCCGAGCCGTACAGCGTGGACGCGGGCCCGCGCAGCACCTCGACACGCTTGAGCACATTGACGTCGACCAAGTCGCGCCCGGCGTTGGAAAACGAGCCGATCTCGAACCGGTCCGCGACCGGCACGCCGTCGATCTCGATTGCCACCCGGTTGCCGCCGATGCCGCGGATGGTGTAGCCGGAACGCCCGAAGCGGCTGGTTTCGCGCGGGGCCGAGATCCCCGGCTGGTAGCGGACCAGGTCGCCGATGCCACCGGCCAGTTGGTCGGCGATGGCGTCGGCCTCGATCACCGACACGGTGCCGACGACGTCGGCGAGCGGCCGCGGCATCTTGGTGGCAACCACCACGATCGGTGACAACTCGGTCGCCTCGGGGTCGGCACCTCCGGTGACAGCGCCCATCGCCGGACCCGCTCCGATGGAGCCCACCAAGACGCCGAGCAGCGCGCGCTGAATGACGCTGCCCCGTAGTGTCCCGTCGAGTCGCGATTGTTCGTTGGAGTCGGCCATCTCCCGAGCACCCGTAATCCTGCGCGTCACTGCGCGATGGAGTCAGATTTTCGGGTGCGCGCCGCGGGCGCAACATCCGCGATGGCCGCTACCGGAATTCGGTAAACCCCTACTCGCCCGGCGC
>JBFJNB010000386.1:0-3369 GCA_041633655.1 Lysobacterales bacterium
ACCGGCGGCGGCCGATCCCGGCCAAGCAGATGCGCGATCAGCGCCGCGGCGTCGTCGCGGTGGATCCGGTTGGTCCAGTAGACCGGATCGCGTTGAACCGCGCCGCCGGCGGCGGCGCGTGCGATGAGTCGGGTCCGGCCGGGCCCGTAGATCCCGGCCAGCCGGAGCACGATCGGGGTCCAGCCCCGCGCCGCCGAGCACAGCGTGTGCTCCGCCTCGAGCATGACCCGGCCGGAGAATCCGCGCGGCTCGCACGGCGAGTCCTCGTCGACCCGGCGCCCGTCGTCCTGGCCGTACACCGAGGTCGAGGAAACCAGCAGCGCCCGCTCAAGCGGCGCTCCTTCCAGTGCCGCCAGCAGGTGGCGGAGGCCGGCGACGTAGGTGTCGCGGTAGGCAGCCTCGGTGTGCTGCGCCGGGGTCGGACAGTACACCAGCGTGGACACGGGCGGCAGTCGGCGCAGCGTCGCCGGGCGCAGCAGGTCCGCGGCCAGCGGCTCCAGTGCGCCGGGCAGCGCCGACGGATCGCGCCGCAAGCCCCAAACCCGCGCGCCGGCGGCGGCCAGCAGGGAGCCGGCGGCGGCACCCAGATCGCCGCAGCCGGCGATCAGCACCTCGCTCACGCCGGTCGACTGGCCGGCGCGGCCGGTGCGGGCAGATAGCGCAGCCAGATCAGCCACACCACCAGCGCATCGAGGATGATCAGCGCCTGCCACAGGTACAGGTGAAACCACTCGAACATGGTCTGGTTCCACTGACCGAGATAAAACAGGCTGATGATGCGCACCAGGTTGAGCGCCTGAATCGCGACGAAGCCGAGCGCGAACCCGAGCAGTTTGTAGCGCAGCGTCGCCGGAAACGCGAAGATCGCCGCGAACAGGATGATTACCGCTTCGACCCCGTTGCAGCCCGGCTCGATCGATACCGCGAAGCCGGTCTTCAGGCTCCGAATCACCTTGCCGCTCGCGACCACGTCCGTATCGAACGCCTTGATGATCGCGACGCTGACGTCGGCGATCACCGCGGTGAAGGGTAGGATCACGGCGTCCTGCACCGACTGGAGAATCTCGACCCCGAACAGGGTGACGAGGATGATTACAAAGAGCAGAAAAAAACGTGCCATAAACCCACCTGTGGTCAGGCGAAGCCTCGACCAGCCGCTCGAGTCCGCCGCCAGCGGCGCATGGTATCAAAATCGCCGGTGGGGGCGAGGTTCGGGCTAAGATGGGCTCATGGGAAAGCGACCCAACCTGTTTTTCATTGGGCCCACCGGGGCCGGCAAGAGCACGATCGGCAAACAGGTGGCCGAACACTTCAAAATGGAGTTTCTCGACCTGGACCAGCAGATCGAGGCCCGCACCGGCGCCGAGGTCGCGCACATTTTCGACCTCGAGGGGGAAGCGGGATTCCGCCGGCGCGAATCGGATATGCTGGCGCGCCTTTCCCGCCGCAAGGGCATCGTGCTCGCCACCGGCGGCGGCGCGGTGCTGGATCCGCGCAACCAGAAGCTGCTGCGCGCGCGCGGCGTCGTGGTGTATTTGAAGACTCCGGTGGAGCTGCAACTGGATCGCCTGTCTCGCGACAAGCGACGCCCGCTGCTGCGCGACCCCAACCGGCAAGAGGTGCTCAGCGCGATGGCCGAGGCGCGCAACCCGATCTACGAGATGCTGGCCGACGTGATCGTCCCGGCGCAGTCCGGCAGCGTGCGCCGCAGCGCCCAGCGGGTCATCCGAAAACTGAAAGACACCAGTCATGGCTTCACCTGAGCCGCGCGTAGCCGAGGTTCGCATCGAGTTGGGCCCGGCCGCCTACTCGGTGTGGGTCGGCCGGGGCCTGCTGGGGGATCGCGCCCGGCTGCGCGGGGCCGTACGCGGCAACCAGGTGCTCATCGTCAGCAATGAAACCGTCGCGCCGCTGTACCTCGAGCCGGTGCGCGACGCGCTGGCTGGTCTCGCGCTCGAAACACTGGTGCTGCCCGACGGCGAGCGCTACAAGAACCTGGACGAGTGGCGCCGGGTCCAGGACCGTCTGATCGCCCGCGGATTCCTGCGCGACGCCTGCGTGATCGCGCTCGGCGGCGGGGTCGTCGGCGACCTGGCCGGGTTCGCCGCCGCGACCTACATGCGCGGCATCGACTTCGTCCAGATCCCGACCACCCTGCTGGCCCAGGTCGACGCCTCGGTCGGCGGCAAGACCGCGGTCAATCATGCCGCCGGCAAGAACCTGATCGGCGCGTTCCACCAGCCGCGGCTCGTGCTGGCCGACCTGGATGCGCTCGGGACGCTCCCGGATCGGGAGTTTCGCGCCGGACTGGCCGAGGTGATCAAGTACGGGCTGATCCGCGATGCCGGTTTTCTGGATTGGCTGGATCGCCACGTCGACGCGCTGCTCGCGCGCGACCCCGTGGCGCTGGGGCACGCGGTGGTCGAGTCGGTGCGCCACAAGGCCGAGGTCGTGGCCGCCGACGAGCGCGAGCACGGCGCCCGCGCGCTGCTCAACCTCGGACACACGTTCGGCCACGCGCTGGAAGCGCTGACCGGTTATCGGCGCTATCTGCACGGCGAGGCGGTCGCGATCGGCATGCTGCTGGCCGCGCGCCTGTCGGCGCGGCTCGGGGCCTTGGATCCGGCCGACCCGGAGCGGGTCGCGGACCTGCTCCGCCGCGCCGGCCTGCCGCTCCAGCCCCCCCCGGAGATCGCACCCGCGGCGATGCTCGAGCGGATGCGCCTGGACAAGAAAAACCGCGCGGGCGCGCTGCGCCTGGTGCTGCTCGATGCGCTCGGCGCGGCGCGGGTGCGCGACGATGCCGACGACGGCGAGATCCTGGCCGTACTCCACCCCTGAACCGGGCCCGCCACGAATCCGCCAACGGACCCGACATGCAGGCTAAAATGCGGCATGCGCATCTTCATGCAAACGCCACCGGGTCGGGGGGAGGTGCCGCGCTATTACCAGTTGATCCTGCAGGAAGACCTGCTGGGCGGCTGGAGCCTGCTGCGCCAGTGGGGCCGGATGGGGAGCCGGGGCGCGCTGCGCAAAGAGCACTTCGACGACCGGGATGCGGCCCAGCGGGCGCTGATCGCACACCGCGACCAGCAGCTCAAGCGCGGCTTCAACGTGATGTTCATCCACGGCGGGAGCCGCGGCGGATGATGGTGCTCTGTTTGCTGGCGGCGCTGGCTACCGCCGCTGCCGATCCCCGCGACGCCGCTCAAAAATGGACCTGCGTGCCCGGCGACAACGGCCGCTGGCGTTGCGGCGAGGGTGCCGCCGAGCCCGAGACCAGCCCGCTGCCCGAACTGCCCGAGGCGGAGCCGGCGACGACGACGCCGTCGATTTTCATCCTGGAGCAGCCCCACAGCAGCGCCAGCC
>JBFJNB010000387.1:0-3362 GCA_041633655.1 Lysobacterales bacterium
CAACAGCGCCCGCGGGGAGATTCCGGTGTGCGTGTTCATGGCGACCCCTGAAACCTGAACCCCGGCCACGATACCAGCTATCATGGTCGAACTCGCATAAATCACGAGCCCAGGAG
Organism: Lysobacterales bacterium; assembly: GCA_041633655.1. Lineage (GTDB taxonomy): Bacteria > Pseudomonadota > Gammaproteobacteria > Xanthomonadales > SZUA-38 > JBFGYD01. The sequence continues at coordinate 117 of JBFJNB010000387.1, forward strand.
GACGTCATGGTGCGAATAATCATCGGCGTGATTGCCGGACTGGTGATCGGGGTACTCGTGATCTACGCGATCGAGTCGCTCGGGCACCGACTGTATCCGCTGCCGCCCGGCGTCGACATGGAACACCCGGAAGCGATGGGGGAGTGGATCGAGACCTTGCCGGCCGGCGCGTTCGCGATCATCCTGGCCGCTTTTGTCGGCGGCAGTTTCGCCGGCGGCTTGGTTAGCACCCTGATCGCGCGGGATCGACCGGTGCCGGCGCTGCTCGTCGGGGGGCTGTTGACCGTGGCCGGAATCGCCAACGTGATGATGATCCCGCACCCGCTGTGGTTCACGATCGTTTCGGTGCTGGTCTATCTGCCGGCCGCCTGGCTCGGGGCCCGCGTCGTTCCGCTGCGGCAATCTGATTAGCGTAGGGGCGCCACCCCCCAGAGAGGAGACGAATGGAGCAATTCGCCACCCCCCAGGAATACCTTTACCACCGCGAGCGGCATACTGCGGACGTCAAGTATCTGCACCAGCCGGTGGACGGACGCTACCGCACCTACACTTGGGGTGAGGCGATCGATCACGCGCGGCGCCTGGTTACCGCGCTCAAGAAAATCGGGGTTCAGAGCGGCGAACCGGTCGCGATCCTGTCGAAGAACTGCGCCGAGTGGTTCATCGCCGACTATGCGCTGATCATCGGCGGCTACGTCAGCGTGCCGATCTACGCCACCGCCAGCGAGACCACGATCGGCCACATCCTGGAGCACAGCGAGGCGCGCGCGATCTTCGTCGGCAAGCTCGATCTGCCCGACGCCCAGGCGCGGGCGATTCCGCCCGAGGTCGTGCGCATCGGGATGCCGTACCCGACGATGGAGGTCCAGCACCGCTGGGACGAGCTGCTCGAATCGGATCCGTTCGCCGAATCGCCGGTACCCGCGGCGGCCGACGTGATGACGATCCTGTATACGTCCGGCTCGACCGGACGGCCCAAGGGCGCGGTCCACTCCTTCCACAACTTCATCTACGCCGGGCGCAACATCGGCCAGCTGCTTAAGGTCACCGCCGAGGAGCGCCTGCTGTCGTACCTGCCGCTGGCCCACTGCACCGAGCGCGCCTACGTGGAGGCGAGCACGCTGATCCACGGGGGCCAGCTCTGGTTCGTCGAGGCGCTGGAGACCTTCGCCGAGAACCTGCGCGACTGCACGCCGACCTTCTTCGGCTCGGTGCCCAGGCTGTGGAAGCAGTTTCAACTGCGGGTGCTCGAGCAGGTGCCGCAGTCGAAGCTGGATCGGCTGTTGCCGATTCCGCTTCTCGGTGGCCTGGTCAGGCGCAAGATCAAGCGCGCGCTGGGCATCCATAACGCGCGCTGGTTCATGAGCGGCTCGGCGCCGATCGCGCCGGCGCTGCTGGACTGGTGGCGCTCCGTCGGGGTGCCGATCGCCGAGGGCTGGGGCATGACCGAGACGCTGGCGTACGGCACCCTGCTGCCCTATGGGGACGAAATTCGCCAGGGTTCGATCGGCAAAGCCGCGACCGGCACCGAGATCCGCTTCAGCGACCAGGGCGAACTGGAGATCCGCACGCCGCCGCTGATGAGCGGGTATTTCAAGGACCCGGAGCAGACCGCGGCGACGATCACCGCCGACGGGTTCCTGCGCACCGGCGATCGCGGCGATATCGACGCGGACGGCTATATCCGGATCACCGGCCGGGTCAAGGACATCTACAAGACCGCGAAGGGCAAGTACGTCGCGCCGGTACCGATCGAGGCGCTGGTCGCCCGCAACCCGTTTGTCGAGCAGGTGTGCCTGATTGGCGCCGGGTTGCGCGCGCCGGTGGCGCTGGTGCAGCTGAACGCTTCCGCCCGGCGCACGCCGCGCGACGATCTGGTCGTGAACCTGGAGGAGTCCCGGCGCACGATCAACGAGCGCCTCGAATCGCACGAGCGGATCGAGCGCTTCGTGGTGGTGTCGGCGGAGTGGAGCGCCGAAAACGGGCTGCTGACGCCGACCCTGAAAATCCGCCGCCACGAACTGGAGGCGCGCTACCGTTCGCTGGTCGAGCGCGCCTACGCCCAATCGGTGGTGTTCGAATCCGGCTGAATGAACCCGACCGAACGAGTGCGGCGCTGGTGGGCGCGACGGCGCGCGGCCGGACACGCCGCCGGGGCCCGCCTGGTCGACGTCGGGCCCGCCCCGCTCGCGGCGCGGCTCGATTTCGCGGTAATCGACGGCGTCAATGACCTGGCGCGGATCGCTTACGAAGATCAGCAGCGGTTCGAGCGGTCGCTGCTCGAAGCAGCAGCGGGGGCGGGCGGAGCGGGTTTCGAGATCCCCGGTTATTGCGGCGTCTGCGAATCGGTCGCCCGGTTCGGGTTCGACTGGGACGGGGGCGAGCCGCCGAACTGGCGCGAGAGCCTGTACTGCAGCGGCTGCGGTCTGATCAGTCGCTGGCGCGCGGCGATCGAGCTGTTCCGGCGGCTCGAGCAGTCCGGCGCGCGATCAGATCGAACCATCTATCTGACCGAGCGGCTGACCCTGCTCTACGCGTGGTTCGCGACCCGCTACCCGGACTCCGTCGGCAGCGAGTTCGTCGACCCTGACGCAGCGCCCGGCGAGCAGCGGCGGGTTCACGGCGTCGACATCCGCCACGAGGACCTCACCGCGCTGTCGTTTGCCGACGGCACGCTGTCGTGGGTGCTGTCATTCGACGTGCTGGAACACGTGCCTGACTACCGGCGCGCGCTCCGGGAGATCTTTCGGGTCCTCGAGCCGGGCGGACGAGCGCTTTTGAGCGCGCCGTTCGTGATGCACGCGCCCACCACCGGGGCGCTGGCCCGGGTCGGCGCCGACGGCACGATCGAGCATCTGGCGCCACCGCACTACCACCGGGACCCGATCCACGAACTCGGCGCGCTGTGCTATCACTCCTTCGGCTGGGATCTGCTGTCCGAGCTCGGCCGTATCGGGTTTGAACGGCCCCGCCTGCGGGTCTACTGGGATCCGGCGCGCGGCTACTTGGGCTTCGGCCAGCCGCTGATCACCGCCGAGCGGCCGGCCTGACCGGTCAGGGTGCGGTCGGCTGGCCCCGCCAGGTCCGCTCCAGCTCCGCGAACAGTGCGCCGATGTCCTGATCGCCCCGGGCCGCCGCCAGCACCGTGTCGCCGATGTGCCGGCCCAGCGCGCGGTAGCTTTCGAACTGGGATTCGGAGAACCACTGGTCCACGGTCGCCTCGTGCGGGAACTCCGCGCTCGAGGC
>JBFJNB010000388.1:0-3359 GCA_041633655.1 Lysobacterales bacterium
CATCTTCTCCATCTGCATGATCTGCTCGTTGGTCACAAGCACCGACACCTGGTCGCGCAGACTGCGGCTTCTCCGTTGCTCGAACGTTCGCTGCCACAGCGCCAGCACGACCAGCGCCATTGTGAAAAAAAGCACCGTGACCTCGCGCTCCGCCGCGGCCGGGCGGTCGAGCAGCCCCAGCGCGGATTGCGCCAGGTGCACGACCGGCAGCAGCAGCGCATAGATCCACAGCGGGCCCGGGATCCCGGAGTGGCTGAGACCGAACAACTCGGGCGAGGAGGCCTTTACGCCCTCCGCTTCGGGAGGGGTCGCGTTGCGCATCCGCGTGGCCAGGACCAGGAACGGAAACGGCAACAGGTAAATGAGATCCGGCCATCCGCCCTCGAGCAGGCCCATGCCGGAGTAGTAGAGCAGGTCGCGCAGGTCGGTCAGCAGCATCAGCCCCGCGGCGATCGCCAGCGTGCCGTAGAGCTTGCGCCAGCGGCGCGAGCGGGTTTCCCGGAACAGCAGCGCCAGCCTGATCGCGACGATGAAGTCCATGATCAGGTAGGCGAAATACGGCGCCAGTCCCGGGTCACCGGGCGTCAGCATCCAGCGTGAGGGAATCAGCGCGAAGTAATACAACACGCCGGCGAGGAAGATCAGCGCGCCGGCGGTCCAAAACATACGGCCCGGTTGTTCGTCGGCCCATCCCGGCGCGAGGTGCGGTTTCTGATCCAGAGCGACCACCAGCGCAATGAAATAGCCGAAGTAGATGTAGTCGGCCGGCGGTCCCGGCGGATCCTTGACGATATAGAGCAGGTCGCCGATCAGCCACAGCAGCAGCGCCAGCGCGAACAGATACCAGAACCGGCGCTCCTCGGCTTGCGCGATCCGGCCGAGCCCGTGCAACATGGCGAACACCGCGATGGCGAGCGCCCCCGGCAGCATGTAGTAGCCGCTGAACCGCGCCAGCGCGACCGGGTCCAGCACGGGCAGCACGAACAGCGCCCCCACCACGGCGCAAAATACCGTGGAGACCACGATCACGACATCGTTGCGGACTCCGTCCAGAAACCCCTCGCTCTAACTGGAACGTTTTTTGGTTCTTGTTTGGTGGGGGATGTTAGCCCGCGAGCGGAATCGCGACAAACGCGCGCTTCGGTGGCGGCATCGGCCAGAGCGATCTCAGCCTGCCAGTGCCCGCTCCACAAATTCCCGGACCAGGGCCAGACCTTCGGCGATCGGAACGCCGTCGGCGAGTTCGGGAATTTCGTCCGCCGAACCCAGGTAGGCGACGATGGGGCGATCGTAGTCGAGCGCGAGGCGCACTTCGCTTGCCGTCCCCGCCGCTCCGGGAAGCGCGATGATCACGTCCGACGACAGCACGTTGATGTGGTTGCGCGAGCCGGTCTCGGTCCCTCGGGCACCGCTCAGTGGCAGGTGGGTCAGGATCGCCAGCTCTACCCAGTCGTTGGGGTAGCCGGGCGGCAGCCGGCCCTCGAGCGAGGGGAGCACGCCGATCACCAGGCCCGCCCGGTCGGGCGCCTGGTGAAACGCGCGGCTGACCGAAGTCATCACGCCGCCGCCGCCCCCGGTCAAGAGATGTACCCCGCGCCCGGCCAGCCAGCGTCCGAGCGGCTCGGCCCGCTCGCGGTGTTCCGCGCTGCCCGAACCCATCACCCCGACGATCGGCAGGCGATTCATCTGGGGCTACTGATTGACTGGCAGATCCAGCGCGGCGCGGTTGATGATCCTGCCCGCCTTGATCACGGTGACGATCCGCTCCAGGTTCTCGATCTCGGCGAGCGGATCGGCCTCGATCAGAATCAAGTCCGCCAGCTTGCCCTCCTCGACCGAGCCCAGGTCGCGTTCGCGGCCGAGAAACTCGGCCCCGTTCAGGGTCGCGATCCGGATCACCTCGGCGTTGGGAATGCCGGCGGCTGCCAGCAGTTGCAGTTCGCGATGGAGCGCCGGCCCGATGGTCTGGTCGGTGCCGGCGGCGAGCACCGCACCGGCCGCGTTCAGGCGCTGGAGGTTCTCCTGCGCGATCGTCGTCATCACCTTCATCCACTGGGTCCATTTGCGCTCCTGGTATTGCTTGCGCACCTCGGTCTTCAGGTGCTCGATCTCGGCGGCGGTCAGCACCGCGCGGTAGAGCGGCCGATCCAGATACTCCGGGGTCTCGGCCAGGCGGCCGTAGTTGTCGCCGATGGTGAGCGTGGTCACCATCGGCACCCGCTTGACCGCCATCAGGTTAACGAAGCCGTCGCTGACCGGACCCTGGATGATCGGGTGGGCCAGGGTGTCGACCCCGGCGAAGATCGCCTGGCGGGCGCGCAGCTCGCTGGAGGTGTGCACCGTGGTGCGCACGCCGCGCTCGTTGTAGTACTCGACGATGCGCTCCATCAACTCGACCGGGAGCCTCGGGATCATCGGCCGCGAACCCCAGCCGCGCTCCTCGTAGGTCAGCTTCAGCAGATCTGGCTTCAGTGCGATGTGCTGGTCGAGCCTGGGGATCGCTTCGGGCCAGTCGTCGACCTCGACTGCAAACTCGCCGCCGCCGTGGCTGCCGGGGTAGGTCACGATCGCGCCGGTGGCGAAGATCCGCGGGCTGACGATCGCGCCGGTGCGCTCGTCGGCGCGCAGGCCCAGGATGTACTCGGAAACGTTGCCGGCATCGTACAGCGTCGTGACCCCGCTGTAGAGGTAGCCGTGCAGCGCGCGGATCCCCCGGGCGCGGTTCAGGGTCGCCTTGCGCAGGCCCTCCGGGGTCACCTCGAACCCGCCGTCCAGGTGCACGTGCAGGTCCATCAGACCGGGCAGCAGGTATTGTCCGGTCGCATCCAGGCGCTTTACCGCGCCTTCCACCTCGATGCTGCCGCGCGCGACCCGCTCGATCCGGGCGCCGCGGATCAGCACCGATGCGGGGGTCACCGGGGCGCGGGCGGTGCCGTCGATCAGGGTCGCGTTTTCGATCAGCAGCGCCGGTTCCTCGGCCGCCGCCGCCAGCGCCCATAGCGCCGCGAGCAGCGCCTTCATCGCGCCGCTCCCTTGAACAGGACGCCGTCGCGCATGATGAACGAAAGCTCGAGCACCGCCGAGATGTCGTCCAGCGGCGAGCGCGCCATCGCGACCAGGTCGGCAGCCTTGCCCGGTTCCAGTGAGCCGACCCGGTCCGCGATCCCGGCCGCTTGTGCAGCGTGGACGGTGCCGGCCGCGAGCGCCTCCATCGGGCTCATCCCGGCGGCGACGTATTCGACGAACTCGTTGGCGTTCTCCCCGTGCGGCGACACCCCGGAGTCGGTTCCGAGCGCGATCCTGACCCCCATCCGGTGCGCCAGCGCGGTCATGTCCTTGGGCTGACGCCCGAGCCTGAG
>JBFJNB010000389.1:0-3353 GCA_041633655.1 Lysobacterales bacterium
GCCCATTGAACGGCAGCCGCTGGAGCGCGGCGGCGATCAGCGGCATTGCGACCGCCTGGGCCGCGGCGGCGGCCACCATGAGTCGGGCGCGGTGGCGCGCGAGCCGCTCCCCGCCCAGCGCCGCGACGACCCCCGCGGCCGAGTAGCCGAGCAGGGCCAGGCCGATGATCATCGCCGCGAACTGGTACCAGTGGACGATCGTCAGCAGCCGCAGCACCAGCACCTCGAACGCCAGCGCCGAGGCCGAAACCAGCGCCACTGCGACGGGCAAGCGCGCGTTCACGGCAGACTCATGCAATAAGCGGGCTGATTCAGTGGTCGCCGGTCAGCGGGACGAAGCGCACCGGCAGCACCTGGCGGGTGGAGACCTTCCCGGATGGGTCTTTCTCGATCAACAGCAGCTGCTGGGTGTAAAAGCTCCCGCCGACCGGGATCGCCATCCGCCCTCCGGGCTTGAGCTGCTCGATCAGCGGCGGCGGCACGTGGCCGGCGGCGGCGGTCACGATTACCGCGTCGAACGGCGCGTGCTCGGGCCAGCCGTGGTAACCATCGCCGTGGCGCACCGTGACGTTGGCGTAGCCCAGGTTCTGGAGCCTTGCGGTCGCCTGTTCGGCGAGCGGGGCGATGATCTCCATCGTGTAGACGTGCTTGACGATCGGCGACAGGATCGCGGCCTGGTAGCCGGAGCCGGTGCCGACCTCGAGCACCACCGCTTCCGGCCCCACGCCGAGCATCTCGGTCATCAGGCCGACGATCAGCGGTTGCGAGATCGTCTGACCATGGCCGATCGGCAGCGGGGTGTTGCGGTAAGCCTGGGCCCGCAACTGGTCCGGCACGAAGCGCTCGCGCGGCACCGTGGCGAGCGCCTTCCTGGTCGCCGCGGACAGCCCCGGCACACCGGTCTGCGGCGCCAGGTCCTCGATCTGATCGGCGACCAGGGCCACCAGCGCGGCGCGCTCGTCGCCGGCGCAGGCCGCGCCCGCGCAGACCAGCGCCGCGGCGAGCACCGCTGCCAGCCGCCGTGAACGGGAGCGGGTCACGATCGGATTCACGATCTTTCCATTGTCGCAGAATCGGTCCGGGTTGACAGCCGGAATCGAGCATCCCCCGCCCGGCAGGCTGCTATCATCGCCCGATGGGTGTGATTTACCTGATTCGCCATGGCCAGGCCTCGTTCGGCGCGGCCGATTACGATCGCCTGTCCGAACTCGGCCAGCGCCAGTCAGAGCTGTTGGGGCGCGCGCTGGCCGCGCGGATTCCGGCGCCGCGGGTCGCCCGCTCGGGCACGCTGACCCGCCACCGCCAGACCGCCGAGACCTGCCTGCGCGCGATGGCCGAGCAGTCCGCGTGCCCGACCGATCCCGGGTTCGACGAGTTCGATTTCGGCGAGGTGATCGAACGCGCGCGCCCCGAATACCGCGACCGCGAGCGACTGCATGCCGACATCGCCGCCCGACCCGACCCGGCGGCCGCGTTTCAGGAGCTGTTCGGGGCCGCGGTCACGCGCTGGGTCAGCGGCCGCCACGACAGCGAATACCGGGAAACCTGGCCGGCCTTCCGGAACCGCTGCGCGACCGCGGTCGAGCGCCTGGCGGCGACCCTGGAGCCGGGGGTCAGCGCGCTGGTGTTCACCTCCGGTGGGCCGATCACCGCGATTGTCCAGGGTCTGCTGAACATCCCCGACCGGCACGCGTTCGTGCTGAGCTGGTCGCTGACCAATTGTGGGGTGACCAAGTTGATCAACGGCCGCGGGGGCCTCGCCGTGAGCACCCTCAACGAGCACGGCCCGTTCGAGAGCGCCGGCGCGGAACTCCTGACGTACAGGTAATGCTGACGGTCCTGATCGTCTATCTGCTGCTGTTGTTCGCGCTGGCCTGGTGGTCGCGGCGCGAGACCCGCACCCTGGCCGGCTTTTTTCTTGCCGGGCGCCGGCTGCCCTCATGGGTGGTCGCATTCAGCACCAACGCGACCGGTGAGTCCGGCTGGCTGCTGCTGGGTCTGACCGGGATGGGCTATGCGGTCGGCGCCCAGGCGCTGTGGGTGGTCGTCGGCGAGGTGCTCGGGATCGGCGCGAGCTGGCTGCTGGTCGCGCGCCGGCTGAAACGCCTGAGTGACTCATCCGGCGCGATCACGGTGCCCGACGCGCTGGTGGCGCGCTTCGGCGATCGCTTCCACCTGCTGCGGGCCTTGAGCGTCACGATCATCCTGACGATGGTCACCGCCTATGTCGCCGCGCAGATGGTGGCCTCCGGCAAGGCGTTCGGGACCTTCATCGAGATCGATTACGGCCATGCCGTGCTGCTCGGCGCCGGGGTCACGATGGCCTACACCTTCGTCGGCGGCTACAAGGGAGTGGCCTATACCGACCTGGCCCAGGGTGTACTGATGCTGCTCGGCTTGATCGTGATGCCGATCGTCGCGATCGCGGCCGCCGGCGGCTGGGACGAGGTCACCGCGGGGCTGGCGGCGATCGATCCGGGTCTGCTGAGCCCGCTGGGGGCGGACGCCTCCGGCCCGGCCGGGTGGGCGCTGATCGCGGGTTTCGTCGCGGTGGGTCTGCCGTTTCTCGGGGTGCCGCAGTTGATGACGCGCTTCATGTCGGCTCGCAGCGACGGCGACCTGAAGCACGCTGCTTGGATCTCGGTCGCGGTGATCCTGGCCTTCGACCTCGGCGCGGTGCTGACCGGGATGGCCGGGCGCGTGCTGGTTCCCGGTCTCGACGACCCGGAGACCGTACTGCCGGTGCTCGCCGCAGATTTGTTTCCGCCGCTGCTGACCGGCGTGTTCCTGGTCATCGTGCTGGCCGCGATCATGTCCACGGTGGATTCGCTGCTGCTGCTGGCGTCCTCGGCCGTGGTCCGCGACCTGTGGCAGCAGATGCTGGCCAGCCCGCGGTCCGAGCACGAGCTGGCGCGCTACGGGAAGCTGACGACCCTGGTCATCGGCGCGATCGGGGTCGCGTTCGCGCTCGAGCAGACGCCGCTGGTGTTCTGGTTCGTGCTGTTCGCCTGGTCGGGGCTGGGGGCCGCGTTCGCGCCGGCCATCCTGGGAGCCCTGTTCGACCGCCGGATGAACCTGCCCGGCGCGCTGGCCGGGATGTTCTGTGGCTTCGCGACCACCCTGGTGTGGGTGATCTGGTTCAAGCCCGGGTTCCACGACCTTTACGAGATGATCCCGGGGCTCGCCGCCGGCCTGATCGCGGCGTTCGTGGTCAGCCGCCTCAGCCGCGGTAGGGGAGCGCCCCAAAACAGCACACTAGTTTGAGAACCCGCCTCGACGCGGTATCATTGCGGCAATGGGCGATATTTTCTATTTCCATCAGTGAGTTATCGGCCGCTGTCCGGCGTCAGTCA
>JBFJNB010000390.1:0-3337 GCA_041633655.1 Lysobacterales bacterium
CAGCATGGGCCCGTCGCCGCCGGTAGTGCCAATGGGTTGCCGGCGATGCGCCGCGGCAGCAGGGGGGGTTCAGCCCGTACCGAAGCCGGAGGGGGCGGCTCCGGAAGCGTAGGGGAGGGTAGGGGTAGACTGAACGGGAATGCTGCCAGCGACGCTCGGCCGGCATTGAAAAGGTCCCGCCCGGGGGTCGGGCGGAAAACGATGATGGATTGACGAGTTCGCATCGTTCGGTACATCAGATGACGATGAATTCGGCCCGCAGCGCGCCGGCCTGTTTCAGCGCCTCGAGAATCGCGACGATATCGCCTGGCGCGGCTCCGACCTGGTTTACCGCATCGACGATGTCGCTGAGCCGGGCGCCCGGCTCCAACAGAAACATCCGGCCGTCGCCCTCGCTGATCGAGACCGACGAGCGCGGCTCCAGCGCCGTTTCGCCGGAGCTGAAGGGCGCCGGCTGCACCACGGTCGGGGTCTCGGTGATCGTGACCGTCAGACTCCCGTGGGTGATCGCCGCGGGCAGCACCCGAACGTGATCGCCCACCACGACAGTGCCGGTGCGAGCGTTGACCACGACCCGGGCCGGCGGCGTGCCCGGCTCGAGCGTCAGGTTCTCGAGCACCGCGGCGAACGCCATCCGGTCGTTGGGCGCCGCCGGGGCATCGACGATTACGGTGCTCGGATCCAGCGCCATGGCCGCATCGGGGCCGAAATGGCCGTTGATGCAGTTGACCAGTTCGCGCGCGGTGGTGAAATCGGGGGTGTGCAGGTGCAGCCGCAGCCGCGGGTCGGCATCGGCGCTCGCCGGCAGCGCGCGCTCGACGATCGCGCCGTTGGGAACCCGCCCGGTGCTCGGCACGTTGACCGTGACCCGCGAGCCGTCGGCGCCCTGGGCGCCGAAGCCGCCGACGATCAGGCTGCCCTGGGCGATCGCGTAGACCTGCCCGTCGGCGCCTCTCAGCGGCGTCATCAGCAGTGAGCCGCCGCGCAGGCTGGTGGCGTTGGCGATCGAGGCCACGGTCACGTCCAGGGTCTGCCCCGGCTTGGCATAGGGCGGCAGTTCCGCGTGGACCGCGACGGCGGCGACGTTTTTCAGCTGCAGCCGCGCATCCGCCGGCAGGTGGACGCCGAGCTGGTTGAGCATGCTTTTCAGGCTCTGCACGGTAAACGGCGCCTGGGTGGTTTGATCGCCGGTGCCGTCCAGGCCGACGATCAGGCCGTAGCCGACCAGCGGGTTGGAGCGGAACCCGGCCACCCGGGCGAGGTCCTTGATCCGCTGCTCGGCGGCCATGGCGCCGGTGCTCAGTGCCAGCAGCAGCGCGGCGGCGCGGGCCATGATGTGACCGAGCTTGCTCACAGCGGCGACAGCACGCTGCCGAACAGGCGGGTGAGCCAGCCTTCGCGGTTCGCCGACGCGAGTGCGCCGGAGCCGCTGTAGGCGAGTTGCGCGTTGCCGATCCGGGTCGACAGCACCGAGTTGTCGGAGCCCACGTCGGCGGAACGCACCTGACCGCGAATGCGCAGGTACTCGCGGCCCTGGTTGATCGTGATCCACTTCTCCCCTTCCACCACCAGCAGCCCGTTGGGCAGGACCTCGACCACGGTCACGGTCACGGAGCCGGTCAGCCGGTTGTTCTGGACGCTGCTGCCGGAACCCTCGAAGTCCTTCGAGGTGTCCAGATTGGCGGGGTCGAAATCGCGCCCCAAAAGCGAGCCGGCCCCGAGCGAGAAGCCGGTCTCGCGCGCGGTGCTGGTGGTCGCCGACTTGCTGGCGTCGGTGCGTTCGCTCAGCACCACGGTCAGCAGGTCGCCGACGCGCCGCGCACGCTGGTCCTCGAACAGGCTCATCGAGGTGGCCGGCGAGTAGATCGCGCCGCCGGCGTAGTCGTGGCTGGGGTAGGCCGCCTGCGGCAGCGGGGGCAGCGCCGGCGCGCGTTCGGCGGTCGTGGCGCAGCCGCCCAGCAGGCCGGCCGCCAGCAGCAGCGGCAACGAAGAGCGGAAGGACATGGGTCGAATGCTCATCACAGGTTGTTGTTCAGGTACTGAAGCATCTGGTCGGCGGTCGAGATCGCGCGCGAGTTCATTTCGTAGGCGCGCTGGGTCTCGATCAGGTTGATCAGCTCCTCGACCGAGTTCACGTTGGAGGTCTCCAGCGCCCCCTGCTGCAGCGACCCGAGTCCGTTCTGGGCCGGCGCGCCGGTCTGCGGGGACCCGCTCGAGGCCGACTCGACGTACAGGTTCTGACCGACCGACTGCAGCCCGGTCGGATTGACGAAATCGGCCAGCTGCAGCGTGCCGACCTGGGTCGGCGCCGCTTCCCCGGCCTGCTTGACCGTGACCGTGCCGTCGGCTCCGATGGTGATCGACTCGGCGCTGGGCGGAATCGTGATCGCCGGCTGCACCGGGTTGCCGTTGGCGGTGACGAACTGGCCCTCGGCGTCGACCTTGAACGAGCCGTCGCGGCTGTAGGCCTGGCTGCCGTCGGGCATCAGGATCTGGAAGAAGCCCCGGCCCAGGATGGCCACGTCTAACCCGTTGGCGGTCTGCACGACGTTGCCCTGGCCGAACAGCTTCTCGGTCGCCACCGTGCGCACGCCGGTTCCCAGCGCCAGGCCGGACGGCAGTTGCGTGCTCTGCGAGGCCTGCGCGCCAACCTGGCGCAGGTTCTGATAGACCAGGTCCTCGAATACCGCCCGCGCCCGCTTGAAGCCGGTGGTGTTGGCGTTGGACAGGTTGTTGGCGACGACGGCCAGGCGCGTCTGCTGCGCCTCGAGCCCGGTCTTGGCCACCCAGAGTGCGTGGTTCATGTTCGTTTCTCCTCAGCCCGCAGGTTGTATGAGTTTTCGGGATTTAACGCAGGCGCAGCAGTCGGGCCGCGGCGCGGTCGTTTTCCTCGGTGATCTTCATCATCTTCACGTGGGTCTCGAACTGGCGCTGCAGCTCGATCATCCGGACCATCGATTCCACCGGCTTGACGTTGCTCATCTCCAGTGCACCGGACACCAGCCGGACGCTGCCATCGGCCGCCACCGCGGCGCCGTCGCGGCGACGAATCGAGCCATCGCCGGCGCGGATCAGGTCGGCCGGGTCCGGCTTGGCCAGCAGAATCCGGTCGACCACGGCCAGCGGGCCGTCGGACTGGCCCGGCGACCGCAGGCTGATTGTCCCGTCGGCGCCGATTTCGATCCGGTCATAAGGCGGCAGCGCGATGGGCCCGGACTCGCCCATCACCGCGCGTCCGCGGCTGTCGGTGAGCAGTCCGGTGGGGCCGACCTCGAGGTCCCCGGCGCGCGACAGCGCTTCGCCCCCGTCGGGCGCCTGCACCACGATGAAGCCCGGC
>JBFJNB010000391.1:0-3325 GCA_041633655.1 Lysobacterales bacterium
AAACCAAAAAGTTAACCTGACCCCGTTTTTTCGAAACCAAAAAGTTAACCTGACCCCGTTTTTACGCAAGTCGTCCTTAGGGGATGCGGGGGTGCATGACGCGGCGCCAGAGCGGGGGGATCATCGCCAGCTGCATCATCGTGGCGTAACCGGCCGGTAATTGCGGAGCCTGCGGGGTATCGCGCAGCAGCGGGTAGGGGCGTCCGGCGTGGACGTGGTGGTCGGAGTGGCGGCCGAGATTCAGCAGCATCGCGTTGGTCAACCGGTGGGCGCTGTTCCAGGAATGCCCCAGGCCCGGCCGCTCGTAGCGCCCGTCGGCAAGCCGCTGCCGGCGCAGCCCGTAGTGCTCGATGTAGTTGACCGTCTCCAGCGACGCGATCGCGGCCAGCGACTGGCCGACGAAGAACGCCGCACCGGCCAGGCCCGCGGCGAGCCAGAACAGGCTCAGCCAGACCAGGCTCAAGCCGGTCCACCACCACAGTTCGTTGCGCCAGTGCCACCCGCTCGAGCCGAGTGCGTCCAGTCGCCGGGACTCCAGGCGCCAGGCCTTGACCAGGTTGCCGCCGATCGCGCGCGGCAGGAAGCGGTAGATCGACTCTCCCAGGCGGGCCGAGGACGGGTCGTTCGGGGTGGCGACGTCGACGTGATGGCCGCGCAAGTGTTCGACTTTGAAAGTTCCGTAGCAGACCGTCGACAGCAATAGCCCGCCGATATTCCTGGCCAGGCGCGATCGCCGGTGGATCAGCTCGTGCGCGGTGTTGATCGCCAGAAAACCCGAATAGTGCCCCAGGCCCAGCGTCCAGACCACCGCGCCGAACGCGTTGAACGGGGTCAGCGCGAGCAGCACCCAGCCGCCGTAGCCGAGCAGCGCGAGATGCGCCGCGGCGCACACGAACGGCAGCGCGCCGCCGTGCCGGCTCCCGCGCCAGCGCCGCTCCGTCGCCTCATCGGGATTGCGGTGATCCAGCCCCAGCAGCCGGTCGGCCACCGGCAGCACGAGTTCGGTGACCGCCAGCGGCAGCAGCGCCCAAAGGTTCGGATACCCCAGCCACTGGCCGAGCAGATAGGCCGCCGGAAAGGCCAGCGGCAGCAGCAGGATCAGCGCATGGACCGGGACCATAACCCCATTATAGACCAGCAACGAGCAGCCCCTTTTTCGATCCGAAAAAGGGGCTACGATGGTTGGTTGGTCAGCGTTGGTGCAGGCTGCCGAAGCCGCTGAGGGTGGGATCACCCAGCAGGTTCCAGCCGATCAGTACGTCGATCATCGCCGGATGGCCCTGGGCCGCCAGCTCGCGCTTGGCCTCCAGGATCACCTGGCCGACGGTGGCGCCGGGCTGGAACAGGCGCCGGAACACGCCCAGGCTCAGCGCGCGCTCGGAGCGCGCCTCCGTCAGCGTGGTCGCGCCGAGCACCGCCGCGGCCCCGCGATCGCCGCTCAGGAGCAGCTTGTGGGCCAGGGTCTCGTTGGCCGGCGAGACGTAGTAGGTGGTCCAGCAACCCCACTGGGCGACCACGGTCGGGAGTCCGATGTTGGTCAGCGATTCGGCGTCGGTAGCGCTGAACAGACCGTCGAAGCTCCAGGTAGTCGGACCGGAGTGGCCCTCGAAGCTGGTCACGGCGACGCCGGCGTTGATCCGCGCCAGCAACTCGGCGCGGGCCCCGGCCACGCCCAGCTCATCGATGTAGGCGCGGTGGACCTGCCAGTCGCTCGGAATCAACTGCGCCAGTTGCTCGCTGGCCTGGCTGAAGTCGAAGCGCGAGGGGCGGTCGTAGTCGTCGGCGGCCAGCACCAGCGACCTGCGCCCGGAGTGCTCCTCGAACTCCAGCGTGCGGTTGACGATCACGTCCAGTTCGGCGCTGGTGCGCACGGGGAAGCGACCGATCGCGAGCTCCGGCACGAAGTCGCCGTCGAAGTCGGTGTACAGCCCGTCGGCCGGCGCGAAACGGATGACCTCGCCGGTCTGACCGTACAGCGACGGGATGAAGCTGATCCCGCCCAGGCCCAAGTTGTCGTGGTAGTCGTAGGTATCGCCGCCCACCAGCAGCACCGCCTCGGTCTTCATGTTGGCGGCTGCCACCTCGAGGTACTCGCGAATCGCCAGCGGATCGAACACGCCGCCGGAGTACACCGCGTAGACGTCGTTGACGTCGACCACCTTGACCTTCCAGCCCTGCTGCCGGCGCGCGTCCACCAGCGGCCCCAGGCCGTCGATGAAGTCCGGATGGGATACGATCAGGAAATCGGCACGACCGTGGGTGAAACCCTCTGGCGTGTTGCGAGAGCGCTCCAGCGCCGGGCTCTTGATCGCCCCGCCGCTGGCCACGTGGTAGGTCGCTGGCTGCGCGCTGCCTGGGATGCGGGCGCGGTAATCGCCCGCAGTACCGGTGACCTTGACTCCGGACAGCAGCGTCATCTGCGAGGCGTCCTCGCGATAGACCACGACGTCGTCGGAATTCAGTCCGCTCACTTCGAACACCTCGCCGGCGGTCCGGAAGATCAGCGCCCCGTCGCGCGCGGCGAATGCGCGCGGGTAGCTGACCACGTGGTGATCGAGATAGACCAGGTCGAACGGCCGGCCGGTGTCGCCGGGCAGCACTACCCGGAACGTGTCCGCGGCGCCGCTCAGGACCGCTTCCGGAATCTCGAGCGTGATCGGATGATCGACGATGCCGTCGAAAGTCTCGTCGGCCAGCGCCACGCCGTTGACCTCGACCACGACGTGGTGGTCGCCGTGCTCCGGAAAATCGGTGGCGCCCCACAAGCCGACGGTCAGATGAATCGGTCCGGCGCCGGCGACCCGGCCGTCGGTGACCAGGTCGAAGGTGCTGGAAGCTGGCGAGCTGAACGCCAGAATCTGCTGGTCGAACCACGGATCTTCGGTCGGCGAGGCGAAGCTGTAGTGGCGATCCCGCTCGGTGCGACGCTGCTCGACGTAGGAGCCCGCGGCCAGGCCATGCGGGTTCGGCTTGGTTGGGTCGGCAGCGATCTCGACTACCCCGGTCGGGTCGACGCTCAGCGTGTAGACGTTGGTCTTGGTGTACAGCGTGTCGATGGACTTGCCGACGAACTCGACGAACTGGCCCTTGGTGTCGATTCGCACCGGCACCGGGATGCCGCGGTTGCGCAGGCTGAGCCTCGGCTTGTTGCCGGACACGTTGAGCCCGAGCGCCTTCAGCTCGGCGAAGCCGACCCGGTAGATGCCGTCTTCGGACAGGCGCATCGTCACGCCGTTGCCGCCGGCCTTGGCGGCCAGTGCGGCCGCGTGGCGGCGCGCGCTCTTGGCCGCGTGCTCGGCGCCGATCCAGCGCCAGTCGATCGGCT
>JBFJNB010000392.1:0-3318 GCA_041633655.1 Lysobacterales bacterium
GATTAGCGCCGGAAAATCTCCGCGGCCCGGTCCATAATGTGGAGATGACCGGGATGCGTAAACCAGTTGCCCGCATGTCCGCCGCGCTGCTGGTCGCCGCGTCGCTCGCGGCCGCCCCGGCGCCCGGTTGGGCCAAGCGCATCTACTCCTACCGCGACGAAAACGGCGTCCTGCACTTTACCGACAAGAAACCCAACACCGAGGCCGAGGTCGCCGAACGGGTGGTTCGGGTCGAGGAAGAGCCGCCGGTCAGCGTCCGCGAGGAGGGTCCGCCTGAGGATCGGCGCTATTACTTCTTCAATCACTGGCACGGCCCGGTGGAGGTCGCGATCGAGTTCACCGAGGCCGAAAACGTCGCCTCCGAGCCACCGCTGCCGACCCGGTTCGTGATCCACGAATTCGGCGAGCAGCACCTGCTGACGGTGCGGCGCGAAAGCGAGGTTCTCGGCTTTCGGTATGCATTGCGATTCTCGGCCGTTCCTGGCGATTCCCGCGCCGAACCCGACCCCGACCACCTGTACCGGGTGCCGTTTCGCGCGGGCGAGCGCTTCTTCATCGGTCAGGGTTTCGGCGGCGAGACCACACATACCGACGAGCAGTCCCACTACGCGCTCGACATCAGCATGCCGGAGGGCTCGTCGGTGCTGGCCGCACGCGGCGGCCAGGTGATGAACGTGGAGGCGGACTTCTTCGGTGCCGGGATGAACCTGGAGCGCTTCGGCGGGCGCGCCAACCAGGTGCGCATACTGCACGAAGACGGCACGATGGCGCTTTATGCCCACCTGCAGCTCGAAAGCGTGGTGGTGCGTCCCGGGCAACGGGTGGTCGCCGGCGAGGTGCTGGGCCGCTCCGGCAATACCGGCTACTCCTCGGGCCCGCACCTGCATTTCGCGATCCAGCGCAACGCCGGCGGCAAGCTGGTATCGCTGCCGTTTCGGTTCGCCGACGGCACTGCCGCCGGCCGCGCGCCCGAGGCCGGCCAGTGGCTCGAGGCTTTCGGCCGGTAGCCAGATAGCCCCGGCGGCGCTATACTCCGCGCCCTTTTGGCAAACCCTGCCGGCATGAGCCTCGCGAAGGAAATAAAGAAGCGGCGCACGTTCGCGATCATCTCGCACCCGGACGCGGGCAAGACCACGCTGACCGAGAAGCTGTTGCTGTTCGGTGGCGCGATCCAGATGGCCGGCACGGTCAAGGCCAAGAAAGCCGCCCGGCATACGACCTCGGACTGGATGGCGCTGGAGAAGGAACGCGGGATCTCGGTCACCTCCTCGGTCATGCAGTTCGCCTATCGCGACCGCATCGTGAACCTGCTGGACACCCCGGGCCACGCGGATTTCTCCGAGGACACCTACCGCACGCTGACCGCGGTCGACTCGGCACTGATGGTCATCGACTGCGCGCGCGGGGTCGAGGAGCGCACGATCAAGCTGATGGAGGTCTGCCGACTGCGCACCACCCCGATCTTCACCTTCATCAACAAGCTCGACCGCGAAGGGCGCGCCCCGATCGATCTGCTGGACGAGGTCGAGGACGTGCTCGGGATCGACTGCGCGCCGGTCACCTGGCCGATTGGAATGGGGCGTCGGCTGAAAGGGGTCTATCACCTGCTCGACGACCAGGTGCACCTGTACGAGGCCGGCAAGAACTACGTCAAGCAGCAGGCCGCGGTGATCGCCGGACTCGACAACCCGGAACTCGACCGGGTGCTCAAGGGCCAGGCCGCGGAGCTGCGCGAGGAAATCGAGCTGGTGCGCGGCGCGAGCCACCGGTTCGACCGGGATGCCTATCTTCGGGGCGAGCTGACCCCAGTGTTTTTCGGCTCGGCGATCAACAACTTCGGCGTCGCCCCGTTGCTGGACGCGTTCGTCGCCGAGGCGCCGCCGCCGCAGCCGCGCGCCGCCGACGCCCGGGTCGTAGCGCCGGCGGAGCCGGCGTTCACCGGCTTCTGCTTCAAAATTCAGGCCAACATGGATCCGGCCCATCGCGACCGGGTCGCGTTCGTGCGCATCTGTTCCGGTTCGTTCACTCGCGGCATGAAGCTCCATCAGGTGCGCATCGGCAAGGAGGTCCGCGCCGGCAACGCGCTGACCTTCCTGGCCCAGGAGCGCGAGCACGTCGAGGAAGCTTATCCCGGCGACATCGTGGGCCTGCACAACCACGGCACGATCCGCATCGGCGATACCTTCAGCGAGGGCGAGACGCTGAATTTCTCAGGCATCCCGAGCTTCGCGCCGGAGCTGTTCCGGCGCGCCCGGCTGCGCGACCCGCTGCGCCTGAAGCAGCTCGCCAAGGGCCTGCAGCAGCTTTCCGAGGAGGGCGCGACCCAGTTCTTCAAGCCGCTGATCGGCAACGACCTGATCCTCGGCGCGGTCGGTGTGCTGCAGTTTGAGGTGGTCGCCTACCGGCTGCACCACGAGTATCACGTGGATGCACAGTTCGAAGCGGTCGGGATCCAGACCGTGCGCTGGGTACACTGCGCCGATGCAAAAAAACTATCCGAGTTTCAGCGGCGCAACGAGCAGCACTTGGGCGTAGATGGCCACGGCCATCTGGTGTACCTGGCGCCGAGCAGGGTCAACCTGCGCCTGACCGAGGAGCGCTGGCCCGAGATCGAGTTTCGCGCCACCCGCGAACAGGTCGACGCGGAAACCGCGCCGGCCCTGGCCGGGATCGCCTGATCGTCAGCGCGGGCTAGGGCCGCAGCCCGATCAGGTACAGGCCCGCGTAGATCTTGAAATCGACCTGCGCCCCGGCCGCGCGCCGCGACTCGAGCCACCGCTCGAGGTCGTCGAGCGCGATTTCGTGGACTTCGATCTGCTCGCCGTCCACCCCCCCGCCGGCCCCGTCACGATCGAGGTCCTCAGCGGCGAAGAAGTGGATCACCTCGTCGCTGAGTCCGGCTGAGGAGGGACCGCTGGTAAGCGGTCTGAGGTGCCGCGCCCGGTAACCGGTTTCCTCCCGGAGTTCGCGCGCGGCGGCCTGGGCCAGGGTTTCGCCGGGGTGCGTCGGATCGTCGCCGGCCAGGCCGGCCGGCAGCTCGATGACCCGCGCGCCCAGCGGCGGGCGAAACTGCTCGGTCAGCACGATCTCACCGGACTTGGTGACCGCCACGACGGCGACCACGGCGCCACCGGTGGTGCGGGTGCAGCACTCCCAGCCGTCGATCAGGTCGATTGCGAGAAACCGGCCGCGCCAGACGGTATTGCGCTCGCTTGCCGCCATTGATATCGCCTCCTCAGGACCCTAAGTCAGGACATTCCGGAACTTTTTGCCGTCCGCGACCGACCAAAGGCCGGGAGCGCGGAGACTTTACAAGAA
>JBFJNB010000393.1:0-3314 GCA_041633655.1 Lysobacterales bacterium
CCGTTGCCCGCCGCCGGCACCGATCCCGAGGGGGTCATCGAACTGCTGGACCGCTACGGCTCGCCGGCGCCCCTGGGGATCGCGGGCCCGCGCTTTTTCGGGTTCGTGATCGGCGGCGCGCTGCCGGCCACGGTCGCAGCGAACTGGCTGGCCACCGCGTGGGATCAGAACACCGGCCTGTACGAGACCACGCCGGCGGCCTCCCGCATCGAGCAGATCGCGCTCGACTGGCTCAAGGAACTGATCGCGTTGCCGGCCGAGTGCGGCGGGGCGTTCGTGACCGGCGCCACGGTGGCCAACTTCACCGCGCTGGCGGCGGCCCGCCACGCGGTGCTGCGCGAAGCCGGCTGGAACGTCGAGGCCGACGGCCTGTACGGCGCGCCGCCGATTTCCGTGGTGGTCAGCGCGGAGGCCCACCCGACCCTGTTCAAGTCGCTCGGGATGCTCGGCCTGGGCCGCAACCGGGTCACCCGGGTGCCGGTCGACGGCCAGGGCCGGATGCGGCCCGATCGATTGCCCCCGATCGAGGGTCCGTGCATCGTCTGTACCCAGGCCGGCAACGTCAACACCGGCTCGTTCGATCCGATCGGCGAGATCTGCGAGCGGGTCAAGCCCTCCGGAGCCTGGGTTCACGTGGACGCCGCGTTCGGGCTGTGGGCCGCCGCGGTGCAGTCCCTTGCACCCATCGTTCAGGGCATGCAGCGGGCCGATTCCTGGGCGACCGACGCGCACAAGCTGCTCAACGTGCCCTACGACTCCGGGATCGCGCTGGTGCGGGACCGCCTCGCGCTGCAGAGCGCGATGGCGATCACCGCCGAATACCTGCCGACCCAAACCGCCGGGCGCAACCCGTCCGACTATACCCCGGAGCTGTCGCGGCGCGCGCGCGGGATCGAGGTCTGGGCGGCGCTGAAGCACCTCGGTCGCAGCGGGGTCGTCGCGATGGTCGAACGGGTTTGCCGCCACGCCCGACGCTTCGCCGATGGTCTGGCCGAGGCCGGTTACGAGGTCCTCAACGAGGTCGTCTACAACCAGGTGCTGGTCTCGTTCGGCGATGCCGAGACCACGCAACGGGCTATCGCGGCGATCCAGGCCGACGGCACGTGCTGGTGCGGGATCACCGTGTGGCAGGGGCGAACCGCGATGCGGATCAGCGTCTGCTCGTGGGCCACCACCGATCAGGACGTCGAGCGCAGCCTCGAGGCGATGATTGCCTGCGCTCGCCGAATCGGGGACCAGACCGCCACCGCGGGATGAAGGTCCCGCTGTACCAGATCGACGCGTTCACCGACCGGGTATTCGGTGGCAACCCAGCCGCGGTGTGCCCGCTCGAGCGCTGGCTTCCGGCCGAGGTGATGCAAAACGTCGCGCTGGAGAACCAGCTCTCCGAGACCGCGTTCTTCGTCGCCGAGGGGGAGCGCTATCGGTTGCGCTGGTTCACCCCGAAGACCGAGGTCGAGTTGTGCGGTCACGCGACGCTCGCCAGCGGCTACGTGATTCTCAACCACCTGAACCCGAGCCTGGAACGGGTTGCATTCGACTCCCGCAGCGGCCCCTTGAACGTCAGGCGGGGCAAAGCCGGCGCGCTGGTGCTCGATCTTCCGATGAGCCCGCTGGCACCGGTTCGCGCAGAAGCGGTGACAGCCGCCCTCGGCTGCCGCGCGCTGGAGACCCACCGCGCCGGCCCCGACTACCTGATCGTGCTCGCCGACGAGGCGGCGGTCGCCGCGGTCCAGCCGGACTTCCGGGCCCTGGCGGGCGTCGCCCCGCGCGGAGTCATCGTGACCGCCCCCGGCGCCAAGGTCGATTTCGTGTCGCGTTTCTTCGGCCCCGCGGTCGGCGTCGACGAGGATCCGGTGACCGGCTCGGCCCACTGCGCGCTGACCCCGTACTGGGCCGCCAGGCTCGGTAAACCAACGATGCGCGCGCGCCAGATCTCGGCCCGCGGCGGCGACCTCGAAGTCGCCAGCGCGGACGACCGCGTGCTGATCGCAGGCCATTGTGCCCCCTACCTCGAAGGCGTCATCGAGATCTGATCTTGAATGAGAATCATTTTCGTTTCCCGACGATGCACCCGCTTTTTCGCGCTGAAAACGTTAAAATTCCGGAAAAATAACGTTAAATGTTGCGAATATTGCTCTATGAAAGTTGTCGTACTTTCGGTCCTGCGGATGCCCTGATCCCTACCAACGCCGAGCCGCCGGGGCAGTAACGGCGCGGCTTCCGGCGTGCACGCGTCGCGGTCGGTCCGATCCGGTCGCTCGCACCGACGGCGCGAATGGGAGTTCTCGCGGGATTTACTACGGCGCATTTCATACGTAGAGTTTCGTTCAGCAGCAAGATGGAGGTGACGAATATGTCCGCCGTGCTGACCGAGCGTCGCAAACTTCGACCCGACATCGTCCGCCGTCTCAATCGCGCCAAACAATTCGTCGAGGACAACTTCGATCGACCCATCCGCCTGGATGACATGGCGGCAGCGGCGTTCATGTCGAGCGCGCATTTTCTGCGTCAGTTCAAGCAGCAGTTCGACATCACGCCGTATCAGTATCTGACCGAGTGCCGTCTCAAGGCGGCGCAGAAGCTGCTGGTCGAAACCGATACCGCGATCACCGACATCGTGTTCGCCAGCGGTTTCGGTAATCGCAGCGCGTTCTCACGGCTGTTCAAGGAACGCTGCGGACTCTCGCCGCTGGAGTACCGCCGCCGCCACTGCGCGCGGCCCTCGCCTTCGCGGACGCATACCCGCCGCGAGGGTTACCGCACCGGCACCGCTTTCGGTTAAGCTCGAACCCGCCCCATCCGGAGGAGCGGCGGCCGCGGTGCATCCCGGCGGTCCGGGAGTTCTGATGCGTCAATCTCACTCGATCCGCCCGGCGGTGACGGCGGACCTGGATCAGCTCGCGGGACTGTTCGACGCCTACCGGGTCTACTACGAGCAGCCTTCCGATCCGGCGCGCGCCCGGGCCTTCCTGGAGCAGCGGCTGGAACGCGGCGAGGCGGTGATCCTGGTGGCCGAGATCGACTCCCGGGCGGTCGGATTCACCCAGTTGTTTCCGAGCTTCACCAGCGTTGGGACCGCGCCGATTTGGATTCTGAACGACCTCTACGTGGCGCCCGAGGCGCGCCGCCACGGCGTGGCGCGGGCACTGTTGGAGGCCGCCCGGGTCCACGCGCTCGAAACCGGCGCGGTGCGGCTGGTGCTGGAGACGCTGCCCGGCAATCGGGCGGCGCAGGCGCTTTACGAGAAACTCGGCTGGATCCGCGACCAGGCCTGGCACTACCGGCTCGACCTCGGCGCCTGAGCCCTATTC
>JBFJNB010000394.1:0-3301 GCA_041633655.1 Lysobacterales bacterium
ATGGTCCACCACGACCGACGCCGGGGTCATCGAATCGCTCAATCCCGCCACCGGCGAGCCGATCGCCCGGGTCTACTCCGCATCCGAGGACGACTACCAGCGCCTGATCGAGGCCGCCGGCCGGATCGCGGCCAAGTGGCGCGCGGTGCCGGCGCCGCGCCGCGGTCAGGCGGTGCGGGTGGTCACCGAGGCGCTGCGCGCGCACAAGTCCGACCTCGGCAGCCTGGTCAGCCTGGAGATGGGCAAGATCAAGGCCGAGGGCGACGGCGAGGTGCAGGAAATGATCGACATCGGCGAGTTCGCGGTCGGCCAATCGAGGATGCTATACGGCAACTCGATGCACTCGGAGCGCCCGCAGCACCGGATGTACGAGCAATGGCATCCGCTCGGCGTGGTCGGGGTGATCTCGGCTTTCAACTTCCCGGTCGCGGTGTGGTCGTGGAACGCGTTCATCGCCGCGGTGTGCGGCAACGTGTCGGTCTGGAAGCCCTCGCCCAAGACCCCGCTGTGCTCGATCGCGGTGCAGCACATCTGCAACCGGGCGCTGGCCGACGCCGGCTTCCCGTCGATCTTCCTCACCTTCAACGACGGCGACAACCGGCTCGCGCAGCGCTTCGTCGACGACCCGCGGGTGGCGCTGGTTTCGTTCACCGGGTCCTGCGCGGTCGGCAAGAAGGTCGGCGAGTCGGTCGCCCGGCGGATGGGCAAGGTACTGCTGGAACTCGGCGGCAACAACGCGATCATCGTCGACGAAACCGCGGACCTGGAACTGGCGGTGCCGGCGATCGTGTTCGGCGCGGTCGGCACCGCCGGGCAGCGCTGCACCTCGACCCGGCGGGTGTTCGCGCACGAAAGCATCATCGATGACTTGAGCGCGAGTCTGGCCAACGCTTACGGCCAGGTCCGGATCGGCGATCCGCTCGAGCCCGAGACTCTGATGGGCCCGCTAATCGACCGCGAGTCGGTCGCGCGCTACTCGGCCGCGATCGAGCAGATCCGGCGCCAGGGCGGCACCATCGTGTGCGGCGGCGAAGTCATCGACGGTCCCGGCAACTACGTTCAGCCGACCATCGCCCGCGCGGAGGCCTCCTGGGAGATCGTCAAGACCGAGACCTTCGCGCCGATTCTGTACCTGATCCCCTTCAGCACGCTGGCCGACGCGATCGCGATGCAAAACGACGTGCCCCAGGGGTTGTCTTCGGCGCTGTTCACCACCGACCTGCGGCACGCCGAGCAGTTCCTGGCCGCCACCGGCAGCGACTGCGGGATCGCCAACGTCAACATCGGCACCTCGGGCGCCGAGATCGGCGGCGCGTTCGGCGGCGAGAAGGAAACCGGCGGCGGGCGCGAATCGGGCTCGGACGCGTGGAAGGCCTACATGCGCCGCCAGACCAACACGATCAACTGGGGGAGCGAGCTGCCGCTGGCCCAGGGCATCGAGTTCAAGCTCTAGCGCACTGAGTTCGCTCACTTAGGCCGATGCTGTTCCCGCTGGTCCGCTCCGTGCTGTTCCGGATGGAGCCGGAGCGGGCCCACGATTTCACGCTGGCCTGGCTCGAGTGGGCTTACCGGCTCGGCCTCGCGGGCGCGCTGGCGCACCCGCCACCCAAGAGTCCGCGCCGGGTCATGGGGCTCGAATTCCCCAACCCGGTGGGTCTCGCGGCCGGGCTGGACAAGAACGGCGACTACATCGACCCCCTCGGCGCGCTCGGCTTCGGTTTCCTGGAGATCGGCACCGTGACCCCGCGCCCGCAGCCCGGCAACCCGCGGCCGCGGCTGTTCCGGCTGCCCCAGGCCCGCGCGCTGATCAACCGGCTGGGATTCAACAACTCAGGCGTCGAACACCTGGTCGCCAACGCGCGCCGCGCGCGCTATCGGGGGGTGCTGGGCATCAACATCGGCAAGAACCGCGACACCCCGAACGCGCGCGCCGCCGACGACTACCTCGAATGCCTGCGCCGGGTCTATCCGGTCGCCGGCTACGTGACGGTCAACGTGTCCTCGCCCAACACCGAGGGCCTGCGCGAGCTGCAGGAGCAAGGCGCGCTGGCCGAGCTGCTGACTGAGCTCAAGCGCGAGCAGGCGCGGCTGGCCGCCGAACACGGCCGCGACGTGCCGCTGGCGGTCAAGGTCTCGCCGGACCTGGAGCCGGACCAGATCGACGCGCTGGCCGGGGTGTTCAATCGGCTGCGGCCGGACGCGGTGGTCGCGACCAACACCACCTTGAGCCGCGACGGGGTCCAGGGTCTGAAGCACGCCGCGGAAGCCGGCGGCTTGAGCGGCGCGCCGCTGCGGGACCGCGCCACCCGGGTGCTCGAGGAACTGCGCGCGCGGATCGACGCGGCGATCCCGCTGATCGGGCTCGGCGGCATCGTGACCGGCGCCGACGCACAAGCCAGGATCCGGGCCGGGGCGGCCCTGGTGCAGGTCTATACCGGGTTCATCTACCGCGGCCCGCAGTTGATCGGCGAAATCGGCAGGGCGATCGATGCACCTGACCCGTAACGCGGACTTGCGCGGCCACAATACGTTCGCGGTCGCCGCCCGCGCCTACGCCCTGGCGCAGATCGACCACTGGTACCAGCTCGAGCCGCTGCTCGCTCTCGACGACGTCGCCGAGCGCCCGCTGCTGATCCTCGGCGGCGGCAGCAACATCCTGTTCCGCGGCGACTTCCCCGGGGTCGTGCTGAAGATCAACAACCGCGGGATCCGGCCCATCCAAGAGGACCGGGAGCGCGTATTCGTGCGCGTCGCCGCCGGGGTCGAGTGGCACGAGCTGGTGCTGTGGGCCGCTGGACGCGGCCTGTGGGGAATCGAGAACCTGGCGTTCATTCCCGGTCGGGTCGGGGCCGCGCCGATCCAGAATCTCGGCGCGTACGGAACCGACCTGAGCGAGACGTTGCGCTGGGTCAAGGCGTTCGATCGAGACCAGCGCGCCTGGCGCACGCTGACCCGGGACGAGTGCGCGCTGGATTACCGCTCCAGCCGCTTCAAGGACCTCGAGCCGGACCGCTTCGTGATCACCGAAGTCCTGCTGGAGCTCAAGGTGGACGGGGCGCCGCGGACCGACTACCCGGGGGTCAAGGAGGCGCTCGCCGAATTAAAGACCGGTACGCCGAGTCCGGCCCGGATAGCCGCCGCGATCACCCGCATCCGCCAGCGCAAGCTGCCCGATCCCGAACGCCTGCCCAATGCCGGCAGCTTCTTCAAGAACCCGATCGTCAGCCCGGCGGTGGCCGAGCGCCTGCGCGACCGGCACGAGTCCCTGCCCGCGTGGCCCGCCGGCGAGGGGCTCAAGCTC
>JBFJNB010000395.1:0-3295 GCA_041633655.1 Lysobacterales bacterium
GCGCCTGAATGCCCGAACACGGCATCATCTTCACGATCTTCCTGGTGTTCTCCGGCGCCGCGCTGCTGGCCACCGCGGCGCTGTACGCGCGACAGGCGCTGCTGATCGCCTACATCCTGCTCGGAACCCTGGTCGGCCCGGCCGGGCTGGGCTGGATCGAGGACGCCCGCGCGGCCCACGCGATGTCCGACATCGGGATCGTGTTCCTGTTGTTCCTGCTGGGCCTGAACCTGCTGCCGCAGAAGCTGATCCAGATGCTGCGCCAGGCCACCCTGGTCACGGTCGGCTCCTCGCTCGTGTTCGCGCTGATCGGCGGCGCGGTCGCGCTCTGGTTCGGCTTCTCGCTGGGCGAGGCCGCGATCGTCGCCGCGTGCATGACGTTCTCCTCGACGATCCTGGGGCTGAAGCTCCTGCCGACCACCGCGCTGCACCACCGCCACGCCGGCGAGATCATCATCTCGGTGCTGCTGATCCAGGACCTGATCGCGATCGTGATCCTGCTGGCGCTGCAGAACACCGGCTCGGAGCTGGCGCTGGGCCTGGTCCGGATCATGGTCGGACTGCCTGGCCTGATCGCCGGGGCCCTGCTGGGCGAGCGTTTTCTGATCCGCCCGCTGCTGCACCGCTTCGACCGGATCCAGGAATACGTGTTCCTGCTCGCGATCGGCTGGTGCATGGCCTGCGCCCAGGCCGCGGAGTGGCTAGGGCTCAGCTACGAGATCGGCGCGTTCATCGCCGGGGTGGCGCTGGCCTCCAGCCCGATCGCGCGCTTCATCGCCGAGAGCCTGAAGCCGCTCCGGGATTTCTTCCTGGTGATGTTCTTCTTCGCCCTCGGCGCGGGCTTGAGCCTGGAACTGGTCATCGAGGTCGCGCTGCCGGCGGTGCTGCTGGCGGGGCTGATGATGGCGATCAAGCCCCCGGTGTTCGCGGTGCTGTTGCGCCAGCAGGCCGAGAAGCCGGCGCTCGCGCGCGAGATGGGGGTGCGCCTGGGCCAGGTCAGCGAGTTCAGCCTGCTGATCGCGGCGCTGGCGCTGGAGGTCGCGGTGATCGGCGCGCGCGCCGCGCACCTGATCGAGGTCACGGTGATTTTTTCGTTCGTGATATCGTCTTACTGGATCGTGCTGCGCTATCCGACGCCAATCGCTGCATCGGACGCATTGCGGCGCGATTGACCGGAGGGGCGTGATGAAACGTCTGCTGGTAGTGGCGGCGGCGCTGATGCTGCTGGTCATCGTGGGCATCTCGGCAATCGAAATCGAGCATCAGCGACTGCGGCTGCCGCCGGCCGAACTCGCCGACCCCGCCTGCAGCGAGCCACGCGAGGGCGATCCCGCGCCTGCGTTCGAGCGGCTTTGTCCCGGCGATAACGCGTTCGTGACCTACGCCGAACTGGACGACCAGGGCCTGTTCTGGGACGAGCTTTACCTCGAGCGCCTGCGCGAGTTCCTCGACCTCCGGCGACGCGAGTCCGAGCTGGTCATCATCATGCTGGTCCACGGCTGGAACCACAGCGCCGACCCCGCCGACAGCAACGTGGCGTGCCTGAAGGAGATCCTCAAGGTCGTCGATCGGCTGCAGCGCGAAAACAACTACGGGCGCCAGGTGATCGGCGTGTTCGTCGGCTGGCGCGGGCGCAAGTACGCCATCGACGGAGTCAACATGGCGCTGACGTTCTGGAATCGGATGGCGGTCGCGGACAATATCGGCGGTCGGGGTCACCTGCGCGCGCTAATCGAGGTGCTGCGCGCGGCCACCCGGGGACCTGGCGCCCGCAGCCGTGGCGCGCTGATCCTGGCCGGCCACAGCCTCGGCGGACGGGCTTTGTTTCAAGCGACCCGGGCGCAGACGCTGGCAGCGGAGACCGATCCGGGCGCCGACTCCGCGGAGCTGATCGTGCTGCTCAACCCCGCCTTCACCGCGGTCGACTTCGAAGAGATCGACCGCGCGGCGAGGCTCGCCGGCGCCAACGCGCGCTCGGATATCAGGCTGCTGGTGGCCGGGTCGCGTGAGGACGGCGTCACCCGCCATCTGTATCCGCTGGGCGAACGCCTGCGCGGGGTCGGCAAGGGCACCAACACCGACCGCGACGCCCGTCTGTTTTACCAAGCCGTCGGCCACTACCCCGGGTACTTCACCCACGAGCTGGTCATCGAAAACGGCGCCTACGACGCGCGCGCGGCGTCCGGCGCCAGCGGCGGCTGCCCGTTCGTGTCGGAGCGACAGTTCGTCGTCTACCGCCAGGACGATCCCCACCACCTTTCGCTGTACGACTATCGGCAGGTAGAAGGCGCGGCAAAGGACGCTCAGGGGCGCGACGTGCCCTACGCGTTGCGACTCAATCCGCTGCGCGCGGAAGCCGGCAACCCGGTGATGTTCGTGGCGGTCGACGGGCGCATCATCCCTGATCACAACAACGTCTACACCCCGCCGTTCATCGACTTCCTGATGCGGGTGGTCAACTACAACGTGTTTTGCGGGCCGCGCTGCAAGCAGCGCCTCGACCAGAACTGAAGCGTGACCGGCGATCCGATTGACCAGCGCCGGTGTGCGTTTCTCACCATGGACTCGACCGCCGTGTGGTCGATCGACGCGGGGCTGGCGATTGCGCCGCTCGAGCGCCGCGGCTGGGCCGTGGACTGGGTGCCCTGGCGCCGGACCGGGGTCGATTGGTCCCGCTACGCGGCGGTCTACATCGGGGTCCCGTGGGACTACCCGCAGGATCCCGAGGGCTTCCTCGGCGTGCTGGAGGCGATCGCGGCCTCCCCCGCGGTGCTGGTCAACGACTTGAGCCTGGTGCGCTGGAATCTCGCCAAGACCTACCTGCGCGACCTCGAAGCGCGCGGCGCCGCGATCGTGCCCAGCCAATGGTTCGACCGGTTCGATTCGGTCCCGGTGGACCAGTGGTTCGAGCGCGCCGGCAGCGGGCGGATCGTGGCCAAGCCGGTGGTCGGCACCAACGCCGAGGATGCTTTCGTACTCGAACGGGGCCGCTGCGCCGGCCTGGTGCCGCGGCTAGCCACGGCCTTTGCCGACCGCCCGTTCCTGGTGCAGCCGTTCATCGACGGCGTCGTGAGCGAAGGCGAGTACTCGCTGTTCTATCTGGGCGGGGCGTTGAGCCACGCGATCCTGAAGACACCCGCCGCCGGCGATTTTCGGGTCCAGGAAGAGCACGGCGCGGCGATCGTTCCGGTACGCCCCGAGCCCGCGCTGGTGGACGCCGGCGAGCGCGCGTTGCGCGCGGTGAGCCCGCTACCGGTGTATGCGCGCTGCGACCTGGTGCGCGGTCCGGACGGCC
>JBFJNB010000396.1:0-3283 GCA_041633655.1 Lysobacterales bacterium
CTTTTGGCGGCGCGCCAAAAGGGGCTCATGAGGATTGACGGCTGAGACGATCCGCTATTCCTTGAAGGCGAACCCCTTGGCTTCGGCGACCTTGCGCAGCCCTTCCTTGATCGCCTGGTCCAGTCCCATCGCGTCGTCGCCGGCTTGCTGCTGCTGCTCGGCGATGTAGTCGCGGCGCTCTTTGGCGAGCTCGGCGATCCGGGCCTTTAAGTCGGCGCGCTTCTCGGTTTGCTCGGCAACGTATTGCTGGCGCTCGCCCTCATTCATCGCCCGCATCTCGGCCGGCAGTTCGGCTTCGGGGACTTCTTCCAGTTTCTTGCCCTTGGCCACGGCGTCTACCAGGTCCCAATCAGCCGAGTCGTACAGCGCGCCCGCTTTGGTCACGGCGCGGCTGGCGGCGGCGGGGGCGCTCATTGCTGCGGCGTTCGCGTCCTGCGCCACCTGGTTTTCGCGCTTGAGCCGGCCGTTGGCGCCGTAGGCCACGTAGGTCGCGTTCAGCTCCGCGTTCAGCCTCGCCAGCGGCTCGTCCATCGGAGTGGCGACGTTGGCCACCGCGGCCGCGTTCTGATCGATGCTGGCGTACATGCCGTTGGTGGCGCGGGCAACCGTGGCCCAGCCGGGCGCGATCTCGTCGCCGGGGTTGCCGCAATAGATCGTGTTGACCACGATGCCCGCGGCAACCGCCGCGCCGGTCGCGGCTTCGACCGTGATCTCGGGGTCCTGGGTCGCGGCCTCGTTGCCGGCGACGAAGATGATCTTCAGCGCACCCGGTTCGGTGCTCCACTTAAGTTGATCGACCGAAGTCTTGACCGCGCGCGCGACGTACTCATCGCCGCCTGAGGTGGTGAACGCGAACAGGGTTTCGTTGACCGAATCCAGGTCGGTCGTGAACGGCTGATTGATGCGCACGTAGCCTGACTGGGCGCCGTAGGAAGGGGTGCCGTAGCTCAGGATCGCGACCCGGAGCCGCGGCTGCGGCTGCGCGCGGCCGAGCTCGTTGACGACGTCCCACAGGCGCTGCTTGGCCGATTCGATCAGGCCCGTCATCGAGCCCGAGACGTCCAGCGCGATGACCAGGTCGACCGCGCGCTCGGGCGGCGCCGGCGCGATCGCAACGGTGCGGGCCTCGACTCTCGGCGAGCCGGCCGCGCCGGCCGCCAGTGCCACCGCCGCGAGAAATGTGCCGATTGCGGATTTCATCAAGATTTCCTCCTGCCGATTGACGCAAAGTACTCGGGATTCAATTTGGCAGGACCGGGCGGCGGGAAGTAGACCGAAAACGGTAAAACCAGCCGGATCGAGTTTACATCCGATTTACACACGGGCCGCCCGGAGGTCGACCGTGTTGCCACAAGGCCGGGGGCTTTGGGCAAAGGCGGGCGACGTTGTAGCATAGGCGCGGCAGAACTGAAGGCAGGGGTGGAGCGATGCTCGAGTTCGAACTGGCCGGATGGAGGAGCGCGTTGGCTCTGGCGGGGGCACTGGTTGCCCTTGGGTGGCTGCCGGGCGCGAGTGCCGAATCCGGCGCGGACGCCGACGCGATGCACGCGGGGATCCTGCTGGAAGACCGCTTCCCGCCCGCGACCGAGTGCGGCAGCTGCCACCCCCGCCATTACCGCCAATGGTCGATCTCGCAGCACGCCTACGCGCAGATGAGCCCGGTGTTCAACGCGATGCACGGCAAGATCCTGAAGCTGACCAACGGCACCAACGGCGACTTCTGCATCCGCTGCCACACCCCGGTCGGGATGAATCTCGGGGAAGCCGAGTTCATGAGCAACATCGACCGCTACCCGACCTCGCGCGAGGGCGTGACCTGCATCGTCTGCCACCGGCTGAACCAGAACTACGGCAAACTCAGCGGGCGCCTGTCGGTGGTCGAGGGCGACCTGACCAAGCCGATCTACGGCCCGCGCGGCGACCCGGCCGAGCTCAATCAGGCGATCCAGGCCGGCGGCCTGGTCACCGAGGCCGGGCGCTCGGGGCGCCAGGTCCACGCCGAGCTCGAACTGTTCGAGCCGATCCGGACCCCGGCGTTCTGCGGCTCCTGCCACGACGTGACCCTGGTCAACGGTTTTCGGCTGGAAGAGGCGTTCAGCGAATACAAGTCATCGCCGGCGGCCAGGCGCGGGATCACCTGCCACGACTGCCACATGGGCAAGGAGCCGGGCAAGGTGCTGGCTGAGAAGTCCGATCCCGAGTTCGAGCGCAAGAACTACGACTTCGGTCCCGCCGCCCAGGTCGGCCGGCACCACACCGCGGACCGCAAGCTGACCGACCACCGGTTCGTCGGACCGGATTACTCGGTGCTGTCGCCAGCCCTGTTTCCGCTCAACATCGCCGCGGTCCGGGAGGAGAGCGAAAAAGACGACCCGTCCGCGCGCGGCATGGCCACGATCCGCGAGTGGCTCGAGTTCGACTGGGAGGCCGGCTGGGGGACCGATGACTTCGAGGACGAGGTGGACGACGACCACCCGTTTCCGGAGCGCTGGGCCTCGGTGGACGACCGCTACGACGCGCGCGAGCTGATCGAGGACAACCTGGAACTGCTCGAGGAGATGACCGCGCTGCGGCTGAAGCTGTTGCAGGCGGGCTATCAGATCGGCGAGATCCGCGCCGAGGCGCCCGGGCGCAAGGGGGTGCGCTTCCGGGTCGAGGTCAGGAACGCAACCGACGGCCACAACGTGCCCACCGGGTTCGACGCCGAACGGCTGGTTTGGCTGCACGTCCGGGTCACCGACTCCAACGGCGCGCTGGTGCTCGAATCCGGCGACCTCGATCCGAACGGCGACGTGCGCGACCTGCATTCGGCCTACGTGCACAACCACGAACTGCCGCTGGACAAGCAACTGTTCTCGCTGCAGTCGCGGTTCGTGACGAGCGGGGTCCGCGGCGGCGAGCGCGAGCAGGTGCTGGCGGTCAACTACTCGGTCTCGCCGCTGCCGTTCATCCGCCCGGAGACGCGCTCGTCGATCCTGCTCGGGCGCCCGGGCGGGGCGCGCAAGCACAAAATGGGAATCGCGCCCGGCGCCAGCCGCTGGGCGGAGTACAGGCTCGACCGAGAGGGGGTGCCGCCGTACCGCGCGGTGATCGAGCTGAAAGCCGCGATGGTGCCGGTGAACCTGCTGAACGAGATCCGGGACGTCGGCTTCGACTACAACATGAGCGCCGCCGACATCGCCCGCAACCTGGTGGCCGGCCACCAGGTGATCGAGTCGCGCGAATTCATCCTGGACCCGGGTTTGCAGACGCAAGACCGGCGCAGCGTGGCGCGTTGACTTCA
>JBFJNB010000397.1:0-3275 GCA_041633655.1 Lysobacterales bacterium
CCTGGGACCATCGCGGATCGTCTCGTCGGGGCAGGTGGCGAGGAACCACGCAAACTCGTTCAGCAGATCCATTTTCGAGACCACGTAGGCTTGTTCCAGGTACGCCAGGGCCTTGCGGTAATCGACCGGCACGTGCTCGCCGTCCGTGTGGATTCTCGCCAGACGCACGATCGCCTCGAAGTTCGACTCGGCGGCCAACTGCTCGAGCATCGACAGGCCCTGCGCGACGTCCTGCTCGCCATACTCATCCGAAATCAGCGCGATGGCGAGTTCGAGTCGGGCGGCCGGCTTGTCCGTGTGTTGCCGCAACCACGTGAGGGCCTTGTCGACATCCTGTTCGATCGTGGGCAGGTCACCCCGGAGCACGTGGCGCGCGTATGCAAATACGGCTTCATAATGACCGGAGTCGTCGGCGACCGTCAGATGATGGGCTGCTTTCGACTTGTCCCCCAGGTGCGCGTAGTAGCGGTACAACTGAAAATGCGCATCCGGCTCCCCGGCGGCGGCAAGCTCGAGCCACTCCTCGACGGCTCGCTGTTCGTCCTTGGGAACCCCCCCCAGGCCCGAGAAGCGAAGCTTGGCCCAATGGGATTTCGCTCTCGGGACATTGGCGGCCAGCTCTTCTATTACGGCCAGGTCGTAGGGTGATTCCCCGCCGGCGTGGGTGTTTACCAGGCTCCGGAAGATGACCAGGAGGGCGTCCTTGTGACCGCGTTTGGCGGCTTCCAGATACCACGCGCGGGCTCGCTTCAGGTCGCGCTCGAACTCGCCCATTTCATGATGGTAGGCAAGCCAGTACTGGGCCTCGTCGTCGCCCTTGAACGCCGCTTTGGAGATCAGCAATTCGGCGCGTTCGAGATCCCGCTCGACCCACTCGCCCTTGATGTGCAGAAACCCGAGGTCCAGCAGCCCGCGCGGATCATCGGCGCTGGATAGCCGCTCCAACCACGGCAGTCCCGCCGCGATCTCTCCCTTGGCGCCGTGGTGCTTCCACAGCTCCCACAGCGCAAACGTGCTGCCCATGCGCGCCGCGCGCTCGAGCAGCCTCAAACCGGTGGTTTTGAATTCTGGCGGGCCGCTGACGCGCAGATACACGTCCCCCAGGGTGGCATCCGCCTGCCAGCTGCCCTGATCGGACGCCGCGACCAGCCATTTGGCGCCCTCGATCCGCTCCGCCTCGCTGGCGGGACCGGAGAAGAACACAAGCCCCAGTTGAAGCTGGGCTTGGGCTTCTCCTTGCGCTGCGCGCGCTCGCAGGGCGTCCAGTTCCGCTGGCGACGGCCGCGTCAACTGTCCCCAAGCAAGCAGTGGGCACAGCAGGCCCGCAATCAGCCAGTCCAGCGGTGCGAAGCGTTTTGGCATCCGATCGGCGGTGAAGAGTCACGATGGAGTATACGGCGCGGCCGCGCCTCCACGCCATTTGCCTCCGACGCGCGATTCTGCGATAAGGGTTTTGCTAAAGGAGAAGGGGGAACATGAATACCGACGCGTCGCCAGCCTGCCCGATCGCCCGGGGTCGGCCGTGGCGCGCGGCCGGCGTGCTCGGCACGGCATTGCTGCTGGCGGCCTGCATTCCCTTGCAGCAGTACCGCACCGAGACGAATCAGGTCTGTGTCGAGTCCGCGCCCAACTCGCCCGAGGACCGCTGCGCGGTCGAGCGCCGGACCTACCCGATCGGGGATTCGGTGAACGAGTACTATTTCGCCACCGTCGAGTTCGACGACCGCGGCTGGTTCTGGGACCGCGCGCAGATGGAGTCGACCCTGCGGTTCCTGTTCGACCGCCCCGACGAGGAATTCCTGATCTTCGCCTTCGCCCACGGCTGGCAGCACCGATCCGAGGCCTGCGACAACAACGTGGTCTGCTTCCAGCACCTGCTGGAGCGGCTCGACTTCGCCGAGCGGGAGTTCGCCGCGAAGCTAAAGCGGCAGCCGCGCAAGATCGTCGGCGTCTACCTCGGCTGGAGCGGGTTGCTGGGCAGCAACGCGGTAACCCGGGTGCTGTCGTTCTACAACCGCAAGCGGGCCTCCGATCGGGTCGGGATCGGCGGGGTCACCGAACTCCTGACCCGGCTCGACGACCTGCGCCGGTTCAAGAACCCGCGCCGCGACAGCGCCAAGACCCAACTGGTCATCGCCGGGCACAGTTTCGGCGGGCAGGTGATCTACAAGGCCCTGTCGCACGCGCTGATCGGCAACGCGGTCAACATGGAGTCGTTCGGACGCCGCGGCGACCACCCCGGCGATCCCGAGAGCTACGTCTACGACGTCGCGCGCAGCTTCGGCGACCTGGTGATCCTGGTCAACCCGGCGTTCGAGGGCGCGGCGTTCGAGTCGCTGCAGTTCGCCGCGACCAACCGCTGCTACGAGCCGCGCCAGCGACCGTCGCTGATCGTGGTCACCTCGACCGCCGACAACGCGACCAAGACCGCGTTCCCGGCCGGCCGGGCGCTCAGCAACGCTTTTTCGCGCACCCGCTGCCGGGATCAGAAGAAGGCGTTATTGAAGACCGTCGGGCATCTCGAACGCTACACCACGCATATCCTGGAACTCAGGGGCGCCCCCGCGGTGGCCCCGCCGAAGAAACTCGAGGATCAGCCGGACTGCGGCTGCCCGTACCTGAAGCCGATCGACCAGATCCAGGACTGGATGCGCGAGCGCGACCGCGAGTTCCTCGAACGAAAAGCCGCGATCCTGGAAAAACGCAAGCTCGACGACGGCAAGGTCTACGAACTCGGCCATCCCGAAGGGCTGGACAGCGTGGATCAGTTCCGCTGGGCCTCCTACGGCCTCGACCAGGAGGGCGAGGAGATGATCCTGCGGCGGGTCGGCGACGACGACCCCGAGCCCGGGTACCGGGAATACGCGGCCAATTACCCCTATCTGGTGATCCAGACCGACAAGTACTTCATCCCGAGCCACAGCGCGGTCTACAGCGAACGCTTCATGGACTTCGTGCGCCGCTTCTATCTGCGCCACCTGGCCGGCGCCAGCCGCGACGAGCAGCTCAACTTTCCGGCGCAGTGCTACGGGATGGCCGACCGAAGCTGCCTCGAAAGCCCTATCACCCCGTGCCAGCGGAGCTGGACCGGGCGCCCCGACCTCGCCTGCCAGCCCGGTCCCGACGGGCGTCCGTAGTGTCCTGTTTGGGAAGTTCGCTGGCTATCAGAGCGCGATCAGCCGCCGCCGATCGGGGTCGCACGCGCGTCCTCGATCAGCGCGGCCGCCCCTTCGCCGGTCAGCGAACGCAGCAGCGCGACCAGGTCGGATACGGCC